>JABFXT010000005.1 GCA_013361595.1 Nocardia sp.
TCGATTATGCCGCCCAACCGTTGTTCCCCGGCGGCTGCTTCTGGGGAGCGAACCTCCCCATTTTCGACAGCCGCCCCGGACCGGTGCGCGACACGTTACGGGACCAGCACCGCGGCTGGCTGAACACTCTCGCGCGTGAGTTCGAGCTCGCCGACCGACAGCCCCCCGGCGCCCGCGACGCGAATCTGGCGGTCTTCCAGATCGACGCCGTGCTCAACGCGGCGAATATCGCCCTGCGTTTCGGCGAGGCGGACAGCGTCGAGAAAGTACATCGTGTGGTCGACGGTCTGCTGGACACCGAAATCTCGCACGGTCGCGGCGGACGGGGTCACTCCGCGCGATAGCGGCCGGTGAGTCCGCGACGATGCTCGGCCGGCGAGCCGAACAGCGTGCGATTCAGGGTGGCCCGTTTGAGATAGCGGTGGATACCGCTCTCCCAGGTGTAACCGATGCCGCCGTGCAGCTGATCAGCCTTTCCGGCGATCCGGACACCGGCCTCGCCGGCAAATGCCTTGGCCGCCGAGACGGCACGGCTCGAGTCCGGGGTGCCGTCCACCGGTGTGGACAGGGCGGCCGATACCAGCCGGCGGGCGATCGTGAGGTCCACGAGCATATCGGCGCAAGCGTGTTTGACCGCTTGGAAAGATCCGACGGGACGGCCGAATTGTGCACGCACCCGGACATATTCGACCGTAGCGTCCAGCATGGCCGCCCCGGCTCCCAGGCTGTCGCACGCCACCGCCAACGCGGCACGATCGTAGATCGCGCGCGGCCCGCAGCCGAGATCGGGGCGGAAAGGGCGAACCGCCTCCGGGGCCAGAACGACACCCTGCGCCGCCACCAGCCCGAGCGACCTGGTCTCGTCCACTACCGGCCGGTCCTCGATCCGCAGCCCGGCCGCACCGGCCGCTACGACCGCCACCCACACCGAATTGTCCGGAGCCTGCGCGGGCACGAGCAGCGCGGTCGCTGCCGCGGCGTCGAGGACGAAATCGGCGGTTCCGGATAATTCGTATCCCTCGATGGTTTGTTCCAGCCGGAATGTGGGTACTATGCCTCCGGTGCCGGCACAAGCCGTTTCGCCGCCGGCCGCCGGCACCATATTTCCTCCCAGCACCGCGATCGGTACCGCGGCGCCCGTGACGGTTTCGCGCAGTACCGCGTCCCGATGGGCATTCGGTTCGAGCAGCGTCAGCGCGCCGATACCCGCCGAAGCCACACTCGGATACGCGGTGCGCGCGACCGCCCGGCCCACCTCCTCGAGCAAGATGCCGACCTCGGTGTAACCGGCCGCGGCCCCGCCGTATTCGTCCGGCACCTCGAGACCGGTCCAGCCCGCGCCCGCCAGCACCGACCAGTCGACATACTCGGCGGCACCGGACTTTCCGAGAAGTTCGCGGGCCACGGTACGCAGCTCGTCATGGAATTCGGTGAATTCGCCGCTCATCACGCTCCCGCCGGTTCCCTGGGCAGACCCAGACCGCGCTCCCCGATGATGGTGCGCTGGATCTCGCTGCTGCCGCCCGGAACGGTCCACTCCCACGACCCGACGAAATCCAGGACCCAGGCCCCGGATTCCCAGCCGCCCGACATCGGTTTACGCAGTACCGTCTGCCCCGGCAACCCACAGATCTCGGCGCCGAAATCGGTCATCCGCTGGAGTAGTTCGCTGTAGTAGAGCTTGACCACGGACGCATCGGCCGGACCGGCGGTCCCCGCGTCGTGACGTTCGACGAGGTCCCGGCACAGCGCACGCAGTCCGGCCAGTTCGATCTCGAACCGGGCCAGCCGATCTGCGGTATCGCCGTCGTCGACCGGGCGCCGCCCGAACGCATCCGGCTTCCGGCATTCCCGCACCAGCCACCCGAACCCGGCATTGCCGAGCCGCTCCGCCAGCTCCAGCATGGTCAGACCCCGTTCGGCACCCAGCGTCTGCTGCGCCAGCTGCCAGCCCCGGTTCTCGGCACCGATCAGATTCGCGGCCGGTATCCGTACCTCGTCGAGGAAGATCTCACAGAAATGCGCCTCCCCCGTGGCCTGGCGGATGGGCCGCACCACGATCCCCGGACTGCGCATATCCATCAGGAAATACGAGATGCCCCGACGTTTGGGCACGTCCGGATCGGTACGCGCCAGCAGCAGGCACCAATCGGCGTACTGGGCGCCGCTGGCCCACACTTTCTGCCCGGTGATCACATAGTCGTCACCGTCGCGCCGGGCCGAGGTGCGCAGGGCGGCCAGATCCGATCCCGCACCGGGTTCCGAGAACCCCTGCACCCACAGTTCCCCGTCGAGAATCGCCGCGAGATGACGCCGGCGCTGTTCATCGGTTCCGGCGGCGAGCAGGGTGGCGGCGGCGTGATGGATCGCCACGAACGCCAGGACCAGTCGTGGCGCGTCGTGTGCGGCCAGCTCCTGGTACAGGACGATCTGCTCCGGAATCGGCATACCACCGCCGTATTCGCGGGGCCAGTGCGGTACCGCGTAACCGGCCGCGCGCAACTTCTGGAACCATTCGCGCTGAAATGCCACGAAATCCGCTTCGGTGGCACCGGTCTGGGTGGTCCGCCAGTCCGCCGGGACATTGGCGCGGCACCACTGCCGCACCGTCTCCCGGAAAGCCGTGAGGTCACCGTCGCTCATCGGTTCCGCCGCGTCTCGATATCCGCCCGATCCCGAAGGACCGGCGCGCGGCCTTTCCCGGTCACCGAGTGCGCTCCCGCAGCGCCCGCAACCGCTCCCGGTGCTCGGCGGACTGCATGGTCACCACCTCGGCCGCGAAACCGGCCTGCAGCGGGCCCGCCAGGGCCTGCGAAAGATACATGTTCACTACCCGTTTGGTGCTGTGCAGCGCCTGCGGTGGCAGCGCGGCCAGCCGATCGGCCAGTGCGCGGGCCGCGGCCGGCAACTCGTCGGGGGCGACCGTCCGGCTGGCCAGCCCGAGTTCGACGGCGGTCGCCGCATCGATCCGGTCGCCGGTGTAGAGATACTCGCGCGAACGCAGTATCGGCGTGAGCAGCGGCCAGAACGCCGCGCCGCCGTCACCGGCCACCAACCCCACCGCGATATGCGGGTCGGCCAGATGGGCGCGTTCGGAAATCAGGACGATATCGCACAGGATCGCGATACTCGCTCCCAACCCCACTGCTGGACCGTTGACCGCGGCGATCACCGGCAGCGGGAAACGCAGCAGCTCTTCGATGATCTCCGCGCCCTCCCGGATGCTTTCATCACGCGCCACCGGATCGTCGAGGAAGGAGGTGATCCAGTCCAGATCGCCGCCCGCGCTGAAAGCCCGCCCGGCCCCGGTGAGGATCACCACCCGGGCCTCGGTATCGGCCGCCAGCTGCCGCCAGACCTGCGCCAGCGCCCGGTGCAGATCGGCGTTCACCGCGTTCAGTTCCGCGGGCCGATCGATGGTGACGGTGCGGACCGGGCCCGTACCGGTGACGGTCAGCACCTCCGGCAGCTCGTATCGCATCGGACCTCACACTCCCGCCGGATCGGAGAACAATCCCGCCAGACCGCGCCGCCCGATCCGCTCGGTCAGCAGTTCTTCGGTGGTCACCGCGCCGAACGGGTACCGGCGCGACGGCAAGCTGTAGCGCGACAGCCAGGACAGCGCCGTCTCGTCACAGAACCCGACGGCACCGTGCAGCTGGTGCGCGACCCGGAACACGATATCGGCGGCCTCCAGTGCCGCCAGCCGCAGTGCCAGCGCGTCGTCGACCGCCGCCGGGCGACCGGTCTGGATACTCCACAGCGCGTACCGGGCCAGCAGGTCGACTCCGCGTCGCTCCACTTCGGCGTCGGTGAGCTGGAACTGCACTCCCTGGAACTGGGCCAGCGGCCGCCCGAACTGTTCGCGGAGCGAGACGTGCGCGCGGGCGAGTTCCATTGCCCGGTCCAGCATTCCCAGCAGGGTCCAGCACGGGAGTGTCAGAGCCAGTGCGAGATCCGCGCTGCCGTCACCGTCGACCGGCCGGATCTCCACCGGCGCGACGAAGGCCGATTCCCGGGGCGGGAGCTCGCCGGGCAATACTCGCGCGGCCCCGCGCGCACCGTCCGGTGTCACGGTCGCCCAGCGCAGGTCCAGCCCGGCCACCGCGGCCGCGGGTTGTCTCCCGGTCACCACGAGCAACCCGTCGAAGTCGGGATCGGCCGGGCGGGCCAACCGTTCCGCCACCGGATACGGCGTCGCCCAGTACCCGGCAGCGCGGCACAGCGCGGCTGCCGCTTCCAGCTCCACCGGGTCGTGCCGGGGAGCCAGTTCCCAGGCCCCGAGGCCCGCGAGCACCGGTTCGATCAGCTGCTGCCGGCCCCCCGGATCCTGTTCGGCACGCTGCACCAGTTCGTCACCACCGGCCGCGCCGATCGCACGCACCACCGCATCCCCGAACTCCGATGCCTCGGCGGCGAGTTCGATCCGCACCTCATGGGCGTCACCGGACCGGTTCCCGGACACACTCATCCTGTTCTCCTCCGCCGGCCGCGATAACCCCTGCGGTTGTGCGCTGCCGTCGCGGCAGCCGCCGGATCCGGTTGCGGCCCGGTATCCCAGGTCCGGCGGTCATCCGATATCGAAACGCGCACCGGACCCGGATCCGCGACGACCGGATGCGGTTTCCGGACCCGATACCGCATCCGGCGCCGGCGCGCCGCGGCCGGGGCGAGTGTCCGGGGCGACGCCGCGTCCCCGGTCCCCCGCTCGCCGTGCACGCCGCGAACCGGGCCATCCGCGGAAGCACCGGAGGTGGCCGATGCCGGGCCGGTCGGATTCACGACCCGACCCGCCCGGGCCGCGGTTTCCGGCTCCCGGGACGGGCGGCCCGGGAGCCCGCGGTCGCGCGCCCCGGACCGGGCACAGCCAGTAGTTCCCGGGCCAGCAGAATGCGCTGCACCTCGATACTGCCGGAGGCGACAGTCGCGGCATTCGCGTACCGCCAGTGCCG
>JABFXT010000651.1 GCA_013361595.1 Nocardia sp.
TACGGCTGGGCCAGCGCCGGTCGGTTCCACCACACCCTGGGCCAGATCCATCGCTTCCTGCGCATGTTCGGCGGTTACACCGCCTCGGTCGATACCTACTCCTTCGCCGCGGCGGAGGTGACCATCCCCCACGTTCTCGGGATGAACGCCTATTTCGCGGCGCGGCAGTCACCGACTACCGACGAGGTCGCCCGGCACTGTGCCCGGATCGTTTTCTTCGGGGGCGCACCGGTACGAAACGCGCAGGTAAATCCGGGTGGCTACGGCGCCCACCGCTACCGCGACCATTTCGCGGCACTGCGCGCCGCCGGAGTCGACATCATCAATATCGGCCCCGTCCGCGACGACCTCGATCCGGCTCTGGCCGCCCGCTGGATCCCGTCCCGGCCGGGCACCGATACCGCGATCATGCTGGCCATGGTGCACACCCTGGTGGTGGAGGATCTGCACGACCGCGCCTACCTCGACCGCTACACCACCGGTTTCGACCGATTCGCCGACTACGTGACAGGCCGCGCGGACGGCGAGCCGAAGACCCCGGAGTGGGCGGCGGAGCTGTCGGAGGTACCCGCGCACGAGATCCGGGAGCTGGCCCGGCTGCTGGCCCACGAACGCTGCATGATCGGGCTGCCCTACGCCCTGCAACGCGCCGAACACGGCGAGCAGACCTATTGGGCCGCGTGGGCCCTGGCCGCCGCACTCGGCCATATCGGCCTGCCGGGCGGCGGGGTGCTGATGGGCACCGGTGTCGGAATGACCAACGCCATGCAACGGCGTTACCTGCCTTTCGAGATCGCTGCGCTTCCCCAACCCGCGAATCCGGTCTCCGACGTGATTCCGGTGGCGCGCCTCACCGAAATGCTGGAGCGACCCGGCGACACCGTCGACTACAACGGCCGGGTCCTCACCTACCCCGCGATCGACCTCATCTATTGGGCCGGTGGCAATCCGTTCCATCACCACCAGGACCTCAACCGGTTACGTCGGGCGTGGACCCGCCCCCACACCGTGATCGTCAACGAGATCAGCTGGACCTCGACCGCCCGCCTGGCCGATATCGTGCTGCCCAGCACAGCCGCCCAGGAGCGCGAGGATTTCGCGGCCTCCCGCACCGACCACTGGCTCTCCCCCATGCCACCGGCGCTGCCGCCCTACGCGCAGGCGCGCGACGACTACGCCATCTTCGCCGCCCTCGCCGACCGGCTCGGCTTCGGGGAACAATTCACCGAAGGACGCACCGCGCGGCAGTGGGTGCAACACCTGTGGCAAGTAACCGCCGACAATGCCGCGGCGGCAGGCATCCCGCTGCCCGGCTACGCCGAGTTCCGTTCCGGGCAACCGATCGATCTGTATCCGGTGCTCCCGGAGAGCCGCCACGTCCTCGAGCGGTTCCGTGACGACCCGGACCGGTACCCGCTCGCCACCCCGTCGGGCCGGATCGAGATCTTCTCCGATACCGTCGCCGGGTTCGGCTACTCCGACGCTCCCGGCCACCCCGCCTGGTCCGCCCCCCGCGAATGGCTCGGTAGCCCACGTGCACACCGTTTTCCACTGCACCTGCTCTCCCACCAGCCGCGAACGCGCCTGCACAGTCAGCTCGACTACGGCATCACCAGCCGGGAATCCAAGATCCGCGATCGCGAACCCCTGCGCATGCACCCCGCCGACGCCGCCGACCGTGATCTGAGCGACGGCGATATCGTCCGCGTCTTCAACGACCGCGGCGCCCTCTTGGCAGGCCTCCGGCTCACCGACGCGGTCCGGCCCGGCGTCGTGCACATGGCGACCGGCGCCTGGTACGACCCGCTGGACTCCGCCGACCCGGATCCACTGGACGTGCACGGCAACCCGAACACCGTGACCAACGATGTCGGCACCGGTTCGCTGGCACAGGGACCGGCAGTGAACAGCTGCCTGGTTCAGATCGAACGCTACGAGGGCGAACTCCCACCCCTGCGGATCCGCCGGCCCCCGGAGTCGATTACCGCCGAGTTGATCGGGCGGCGCCCGGGCCACCCGTGACCCGGTCCGGGACGTTCGAATCCACGAACAGAGCGGGCGAGCGCCGGAACACCGGACTTCGCGGCCGCTTCCGGCCGCATCCACCGATGGGTTCGGCGGTCACTTCGCGACCACCTGCGCGTCGATTACGACCTCGTCCAGATCGCCGCGTACCTCATGGATTCGGAATTCTGTGTCGCGGGCGAGAATCAGCTCCCGCTGATCAGGTATCAGCGCCCGCTCCCCCATCCACAGTCCCTGGCTTCCGGCCGGAATATCTTGCTCGATCACATGTGGATACGGCGGGCGACCCGGTATGCGGGCCGGCGTCGCCCCCAGCGAGTAGGACCCGTATCCCCGATCCACCTGTGTGGCACCGACCACCAGCTCTCGTAGCTCATCGATCGTCGCGTAACGGCCTGCTATCCGCCTTCCCTCGGTATCGACCAGGTGATCGATGGTGTGCAGGCCACGTTGTGCGTGTATCGAGTCGGGAAGCGGAGTGGCGAACGCCCGGTCCATCCTCTCCATGGCCTGCATCGCCCGCTGGAGATCGGGCGGTCCGCCGAGATTGTTGGCTGCCCGTTGATACAGGAAATCCTTGCGCCATATCTCGTCCGGCCCTCCGTAGACCTCACCCGGTGCGCGCGACTCCACCCGCGCCACTATTCGCGAGATCAACTCACGCTGCTCTACCGTGATGTCCGGACGCGTGCTGATCGATACCAGCCGACGCACTGTCGGTACCGGATTCTCGCCCACCAGCTCTCGAAGTGCCTCGAATTCTCTTCTCGCTCGGGCGAGTTCGTCGAACCACGAGTTCGGATCGGCGTGGCGCAGCCTGTTGTACGGCGCGGAGTACTCGGTGTAATAGAACACAGCCCGGAAGGTGTCCTGGTCGAGGCCGTCCCGGAGTGGACCGAGAACTCGCTCTCCATAGGCAACTCCGGATTCGTCGGTCGGAAAATGTATGAATCCGTTGCGCGTAGTCGTATCGGTGCCGCGGCGCAGGATGGTATCGAGTCGCGCCGTCGGCAGCGGATCACCCGTGCCCCAACGGATCTTGGTGCGCCTTCGGGCCAGCTCTTCGGTCGCCTTGTGTAATTCGTCACTGAAAGCTTCGGCCCGTCGGTGCTCGGCGACGAGCCGGAAATCCCGCGCGAGGCGAGCGGCTATCGCACGAAAGTCCGCTCCGAGCCTCATCGTTGCAGCCCCACGGCCGAGTTCGGCAACGGACGACAAGCATGCGGCCCACTCTGGGTCGGCGGCCACTCACCGGGATCGAGATCGGGCGACCCACCGGACACCGGAACAGTGTAGGGCCGATCGCGAACACCCACCCGAAAATACAGCGATCCCTGGGCTTCCCGCCGAATGCACGGAAGGCGACCCGGTCCCACCGGATCGACCCGCCTTCCGGTCGCCTCAGGCTCGTATCCGTGACTCGATCAGCGAGAAGAACGCGCGGATATCGGCGACGTGCAGTTCCGGCACCTCCATCGCCAGGAAGTGATTGCCGGTATTGCCCTGCGGCCAGTGCACGATGTCGTTGTCGCGTTGCGCCAGTCGCAACATGAGCGCGGAACCGCCGCTGTAGACGCCGGTCGGCACGAGTTTCTGACCGGTGGGCCACGCGAATCCCTCCGTACCGAGCCCGTTGTACATCGGCCAGGACGAACTGCCCGCGGATCCGGTGAACCAGTACAGGCTGATATTGGTCAGCAGATGGTCGCGATCGATGACATCCTCGGCTCGGTCGGCCAGCGGCGTGAACTCGTCGAACTTGTGGATCAGCCAGGCCAGTAGGCCGACGGGCGAATCGGTCCAGGCATGGGCGAAGGTCTGCGGAGCGACGCGCAGCAGCGCGTGATGGTCGACGACGCCGGTCGTCCAGGTCTGCATCAGCTCCCACTCGGCGCGTTCCTCGGCGTTCATGGTCGGCACGTCCGACGCGCTCGGCATGCCGATACCGCCGTCGATATGGACACCGATCACCCGGTCCGGTGCGGCGATCGCGGTTTCCGGCGCGATATAGGCGCCGAGATCACCACCCTGTACGCCGTAGCGCTCGTACCCCAGTCGCGCCATCAGTTCGACCCACATCCCGGCGACCGTCGTGACGGTCGTCCCGGCTTCCCGAGGCGCGGCGGAGAAAGCGAACCCGGGCACCGAGGGGACGACCACGTGAAAGGCGAGCGCGGGGTCGAGACCGTGGGCGCGGGGATCGGTGAGCGGACCGATGGTCCGGGTGAATTCGACGAACGAATTGGGCCAACCGTGCGTCAGCAGCAGCGGCGTCGCGTGCGGTTCCGGGGAACGGACGTGCAGGAAATGCACATCGGATCCGCCGATCTCGGTCATGAACTGGGGAAACTCGTTGAGCGCGGCTTCCTGGGCGCGCCAGTCGAAACCGGTGCGCCAATACGCGGCGAGCTCACGCAGATAATCCACACGGACACCGCGGTCACTGCCGTCGCCGGGGAGTTGCGCCGACCATCTGGTGCGGTCGAGCCGGCCGTTCAGGTCGTCGATATCGGTCTGCGGGATGTCGATGTGGAAAGGGCGAATGGCTTTCTGGTTCGTCACGACCGCGACGATATTGTCCATCTAGGACCATCTATGTCCTAGATCTCCGGAAGACTGGAAATCGTGAACGACACCCCGGCCCGCTTGCTGAAACTTCTCTCACTGCTGCAGACACCCCGGGAATGGCCGGGCAGCGAACTGGCTGAACGGCTCGGGGTCACCGACCGGACCGTCCGCCGCGATATCGATCGGCTCCGGGAACTGGGCTATCCGGTGGAAGCCTCGATGGGTGCGGCAGGCGGTTATCGGCTCATCGCGGGCACGGCCATGCCGCCACTACTGGTCGACGACGAAGTAGCCGTCGCGATAGCGGTGGGTCTGCGCGCCGCGGC
>JABFXT010000638.1 GCA_013361595.1 Nocardia sp.
GAGCCCGGACCATCCGACGCCCGCACCGGGGCGGGCTCCTCGGACTGGCCGCGGCCCGCACCCAGTTCGGCTGTCCGGGACTGGCCGAGTTCGGCGGTACGCGATGCCGCGGAGATCTCCGTGGTGCGACCGGATCCCAGCGAACCCCGGGTGGTGGCGGGGTCGAATGTGCGACGCGCCGGGCCGCCACCGTCGAATCCGGCGGCGATCACGGTGACACGCACCTCGTCGCCCAGCGAATCGTCGATAACCGTACCGAAGATGATGTTGGCCTCGATATGCGCCGCCTCCTGTACCAGCGAGGCGGCCTCGTTGATCTCGAACAGGCCCAGATCCGAACCACCGGCGATCGAGAGCAGCACTCCGTGCGCACCGTCCATGGAGGCTTCCAGCAGCGGTGAGTTGATCGCCGCCTCGGCCGCTTTGACCGATCTGCCCTCCCCCCTGGACGAACCGATACCCATGAGCGCACTACCGGCACCCGACATCACGCTCTTCACGTCGGCGAAGTCGACATTGATCAGACCCGGGGTGGTGATCAGATCGGTGATGCCCTGCACACCGTTGAGGAGTACTTCGTCGGCGGAGCGGAAGGCGTCCATGAGGCTCACCGCCGCGTCCCCGAGTTGTAGCAACCGATCGTTGGGAATCACGATCAGGGTGTCGCAGGATTCGCGCAGCAGATTGATACCGACCTCGGCCTGATTACCACGCCGCTTCCCCTCGAAGGAGAAGGGCCGGGTGACCACACCGATGGTGAGCGCGCCCAGTTTGCGCGCGATACTCGCCACGACGGGTGCGCCGCCGGTACCGGTACCGCCGCCCTCGCCCGCGGTCACGAAGACCATATCGGCGCCCTTGAGCACCTCTTCGATCTCGTCCTTGTGATCCTCGGCGGCCTTACGGCCCACCTCGGGGTCGGCGCCGGCGCCGAGGCCCCGGGTGAGCTCCCGCCCGACATCGAGTTTCACGTCGGCATCGCTCATCAGCAGTGCCTGGGCGTCGGTGTTCACCGCGATGAACTCGACACCCTTGAGACCCTGCTCGATCATTCGGTTGACGGCGTTCACGCCGCCGCCGCCGATACCGACGACCTTGATCACGGCAAGGTAGTTGTGCGGGGGCGTCATGAGCTCTCGCCTTCCTTCGACTCAAAGTCTGTCGTTTTCGGATGCCCGGTACCGACCCGCGCGACCACGATCCGCGGACCACGATCCGGGCAAACCCTGAACCTCAACCATAGGGTTGGAGTTATGTCAAGTATCCGACTGGTGCGGAACGCTATTCGCCGCCGTCGCGATCCGCTCGCAGGCGCGCCGAGACGATAACCAGTTTCTTCGGCGAACTTGCTTCTACCAGCGCGGTACGCGACGTATCGTGAACGGTTGCCCAGCGGTCGGCGCCCACATCGTGGGACGCCCCCGGCTCCCGCAACATACGGTCTCCGGGTGATCGCCCGGGACCGCGGTGGAGCTTCGAACCGAACAGGGTCGAACCGAACAAGATTGCTGGGAATCATTTTACCGTGACCAGACTGGGACTCGAGACGTCGAACACGGTTCCCGGCTGGGTGAGCAGCGGCAGTACCACCGCCGATTTGCGTTCGCCGTCCTCGCTGCTGCCCCAGAGTACAGTGCGACCGTCGCGCAATGTCAGCGAAATCTGCGACGCACCCTCGGCGCGCACGGTTTCCACCTGCACGTCCAGCGCCGGCGGCAGCACTCGGGCCACCTCGACCGCGGCGCGGGTCAGCGCATCGTCGCTGCCCGGCCGGGCGGTGACCAACTCCGGCACCCCGATCGGCGCGGGTTCGACGGCGTACTCGATACCGTCGGCGTCCAGTAGATGCGCGCCCTCTGGAGAGTCGTAGTACAGCACCGGGGTTCGCGCCTCGATCCGCACCCGCACCGTCGACGGCAGATCCCGCTGGACCCGGACACTGTGGATCTTCGGAACGGTCGCCACCCGCGCCGCCATCGCCGCGGTATCGATCCGCAGGATCGAACCGGTCTCCGGTATCTGCAACAGCTCCCGGATCTGTTCCTCCGGGATCTCGCCCGCACCCTCGATCCGCACCTCCCGTACCGAGAGCAGCGGCGAGAACCAGGCGAGTGCGGCCAAGGTGACGACCAGAGCGAGCGCGGGAAGCGCCCACAGCCGGTAACGCCGCAATCCGCCCACCTCGAATCGCCGCGCCCCGGTCCGCACCATGCCTCACCGCCCGTACTGCGGACGTGCGCGTAGTCCGTCCAGGATCTGGCTGCCGAGCATGGTGACATCTCCGGCGCCCATGGTGATCACGACATCACCGGGCTGGGCGAGGCCGGCGACCTGGCGGCCGACCCGTGACATATCGGGTTGGTAGTGCACGGGTTTGTGCACCGACTGAGCGACGAGCGCGCCGTTGACGCCCGGCAACGGCTCCTCGCGCGCGCCGTAGACGTCGAGCACCACGACCTCGTCGGCCAGGTCGAGGGCGGCAGCGAACTCGGCGGCGAAGGTCGCGGTGCGGCTGTAGAGATGCGGTTGGAAGACCACGATCACCCGGCCCCGGCGCGAGAGCGCACCGTCGCGAGCCTCCTGCTCGACCAGTTCGGCCGCGGCCCCGAGCACCGCCCGGACCTCGGTGGGATGGTGCGCGTAGTCGTCGAAGACCCGCACCCGGTTCTCCCGGCCCACGAACTGGAAACGGCGGTGCACGCCACCGAAACCCTCCAGTCCCTGGATGATCTCGTCCACGTCGGCGCCGGCCGCCCGTGCGGTCAGCAGCGCGGCCAGCGCGTTGAGGGCCATATGCCGGCCCGGCACCGCGAGCCGCAGCGTGCGCGGGGCCGGCTCGTCGGCGAGCTGGAACTGGGCGATGCCGCCCACATCACGCGGTTCCCAGCTGTGCAGGCGCACCCCCACGGGAACGGGAGCGTCGGGCAACTCCCCGGAGCCGTATCCCAGGACCCGGACACCGCGCGCGGCCAAGCGCTCGCCGGTGCGCTCGGCGAGCGCCCGCGCGCCGGGATCGTCCAGGCACACCACCAGCAGCCCACCGTCCGCGAGCCGATCGGTGAAATCGTCGAACACCTGCACATAGGCCGCGTCGGAGCCGAAGAAATCCAGGTGATCGGATTCGATATTGGTGACCACCGCGACATCGGGGTCGTACTGCAGCAGCGAGCCGTCGCTCTCGTCGGCTTCGGCGACGAAGATATCGCCGCTGCCGTGATGGGCGTTGGTACCCGCCTCGTTGAGTTCACCACCCACCGCGAACGACGGATCGAGCCCGCAATGCTGTAGCGAGACGATGAGCATCGACGTGGTGGAGGTCTTCCCGTGCGTCCCCGACACCAGCAGCGTGCGGTGTCCGCTCATCAGCGCCGCCAATACGGTCGGCCGCAGCAGCACCGGGATATCGCGGCGATGCGCCTCGACCAGTTCGGGATTGGTCTTGGGGATGGCCGCGTAGGTGGTCACCACCACCGTCGGACCGCCCGGCAGCAGGTCCAGCGCACCGGCGTCGTGACCGATCCGCACCTGGGCACCACGGGCCCGCAGCGCGAGCACACCGCGGCTCTCCTTGGCATCGGACCCCGACACCGCACCGCCGCGCGACAGCAGGATCCGGGCGATACCGGACATCCCGGCGCCGCCGATCCCGACCATATGGACCCGGGCCAGTTCCGGTGGCAGTGCGCCGGGGCCGGTTTCGGGAGCGGTCAGCTGCTCCCCGCTCACCGGCCCGCCGCCCGCAGCACGATCCGGGCGACCTCGTCGGCGGCATCGCGATGGCCCGCACCGGCGGCGGCACGGCCCATCTCGGCTATGCGTGCTGGATCCGTGAGCAGCGGTATCACCTCGTCGATCACATATTTGGGGGAAAGTTCGGGGTCGGCAACGATTCTGCCACCACCGGCCGCGACAACGGGCCGGGCATTGAGTTCCTGTTCGCCGTTTCCGTGCGGCAGCGGTACGTACACCGCGGGCAGCCCGACCGCCGACACCTCGGCGACCGTCATCGCCCCGGACCGGCAGACCACCGCGTCGGCGGCGGCGTAGGCGAGATCCATCCGGGAGAGGTAGGGCACCGCCACATACGGCGCGGCCGGATCCACCGACTCGATATCGATCGAGTTCTTCGGGCCGTGCGCGTGCAGCACCGAGATCCCGGCCGCGGCCAACTGCGGGGCCGCACCGGATATCGCCTCGTTGAGCGAGCGCGCTCCCTGCGAGCCGCCGAAGACCAGCAGTACCGGCCCCTCGGCCGGCAGGCCGAAATGCTCCCGCGCCTGCGCGCGCAGCCCGGCCCGGTCCAGCGAGGTGATCGCCGCGCGCACCGGAATCCCGACGACCTCGGCGTCGAGTCCGGAACCGGGTACCGCGGCCAGCACCCGGGTCGCCCGTCGAGCGCCGACCTTGTTCGCGATACCGGCCTTCGCGTTCGCCTCGTGCACCACCACCGGTACAGCGCGGCGGCGCCGCAGCAGGCCGCGGCCGGCGGCGAGATAGGCCGGCAGCGCCACATAACCGCCGAATCCGACGATCACATCGGCGTCCACTGCGTCGATGATCTCGCGGGTCCGCGATACCGACGCCCGGACCCGGCCCGGTAGCCGCAGCAGATCCGCGCTGGGTTTACGGGGCAACGGCACCGGCGGGATCAGTTCGAGGGGATAACCCCGTTCGGGCACCAGGGTGGTCTCCAGTCCGCGCCGGGTACCGAGCGCGGTCACCCGGATCCCGGGATCGAGCCGCCGCAGCGCATCGGCGACGGCCAGGGCCGGTTCGATATGCCCCGCTGTGCCGCCACCCGCGACGATCACCGATATCCCGTCCGCGCGCGGCGCCGTCTGCTCGTTGGCGGACTGAGGTGCGCTCACCTGTTTCTTCCCCGTTCTCGTGCGTGTGT
>JABFXT010000688.1 GCA_013361595.1 Nocardia sp.
ACGGATCGGAGTGGTAGTGGGACTGTTGGACGGAAAGGTCGCCGTCGTCCCGGGGGCCGCGCAAGGTATCGGCCTGGAGATCGCGCGGACTTTCGTGCGCGAGGGCGCGAAGGTCGTGGTCGCCGATATCAACGCCGAGGCCGGCGCGCAGGTGGTGACCGAACTCGGCGGTGCGGATATCGCCCGGTTCGTCCGCTGCGATGTGCGTGACGGTGTCGAGGTGGAGGCTGTGGTCGATGCCGCCGAAGCGGCGTTCGGCCCGCTCGGCGTATTCGTCAACAACGCCGGAATGACCCGGGACGCGACGATGCGCAAGATGAGCGAACAGGATTTCGACGACATCATCGCCGTTCACCTGAAGGGTGCGTGGAACGGTACGCGGGTGGCCGCGAACCGGATGCGTGAGCACGGTGCCGGCGCCATCGTCAACATCTCCTCGTTGTCGGGCAAGGTCGGGCTCGTCGGTCAGACCAACTATTCGGCGGCCAAGGCCGGGATCGTGGGTCTGACCAAGGCGGCCGCGAAAGAGGTCGCGTTCAAGAATGTGCGCGTCAACGCCGTGCAGCCGGGTCTGGTCCGGACCCCGATGACCGAGGCCATGCCCGAGCGCATCTGGGAACAGAAGATGGCGGAGATTCCGCTGGGCCGCGCCGGTGAGCCGAGCGAGGTCGCCTCGGTGGTGCTGTTCCTGGCCAGCGATCTGTCGAGCTATATGACGGGCACCGTCCTGGAAGTGACCGGTGGCCGGCTGATGTGACCCCGTCCGGGGTTCGGGGCAGGGGCGATCCCTTGCCATAATCTATGAATATCAGTATGGTGAACTGGGTAACGCTCAGTGCCGGTTGGCGGGCTGTTCTGCCTGCTCCGGCCGGTGCTGTCCCCGGATGAAGGAGCGGATATGCCCGAGACAACTGTCGGCACACAGGCCACCAACGGAAGCCGGTTGCGCTGCAACGAATGTGGTTCCGAGGCCATCGTCACCACCGCGGGCGGCTCCGCGCTGACCTGCTGCGGTGTCGCTCTCGAGATCACTTTCGCGGGCCGCTGACCGCCCGTCACCAGAGCGAGGAGAACACCGTGAACGAGACCGGTAAGCGCTATACCTGCCAGACCTGCCGGACCCAGGTCATCTGCGTCAAGAAAGGCGAAGGCCGCTTCACCTGCCACGACGTGCCGATGGAACTGCTCACGGCCAAACCGCTGCCGTCCTCGGACTAGGGCCGCGGCACCACCTCTGATTCTTGTCCCGCCACATCGTGTCCGCCGACGGGAGCGGCAATCGTGTAGAAGAAGGAGCCTCCGATGGCCGGTCCACTCGACGGACTCGTCGTGATCGATGCGAGCTGGGGAATGCCCGCCGCCCTCGCGACGATGATGCTCGCCGACTACGGCGCCCGTGTCGTCAAACTGGAGCGTCCCGGCGGCGGAATCGACGCGGATTCGGTACTGCGCAGGACGACCGATCGTGGGAAATGGAGCGTCGAAGCCGATCTGCGCACCCCGGAGGGCCGGGCCGTCGCCGAACAACTGGTGGCCGGGGCGGACGTCTTCGTCGAATCCTTCGGTGCCGGCCGGGCGGACGCCCTCGGGATCGGCTACGGGCAATGGCACGAGATGTTCCCCGAGCTGGTCTACTGCTCGGTGACCGGCTACGGCAACGACGGCCCGCTCGCCGGCCGCCCGGGATACGAGGCCCTGCTCAACGCCCGCCTCGGCCAGATGGCCGAACAACAGGGCCACCGCGAGGGACCGGTCTTCATGGGGCATCCGACGGTGTCCTACGGTACGGCGTTCATCACCACCATCGGTATTCTCGCCGCCCTGCGGGCGCGCAAGCACAACGGCACCGGACAGAAGGTCGACACCTCACTGCTGGACGGGATGCTGGCGATCTCGTCGATGAACTGGTGGTGGAACGAGCAGGACATCTCCTATCTCGCGCGCAGCGGCAACCAGAAGGGCTTCGGCAACAAACGGCTGATCACCGACCCGTTCCAGTGCGCGGACGGGAAGTGGCTGATCCCGCATACCGGTGGGCCGGGTTCGTACAAGCGGATGATGGATCTGCTGGGTTTCGGCGCGCAGACGCAGACGATCTCGGGACCGGAGATGGCGGTACCGCTCGACGAGGTGGAACTCGATATCGCCCGCAACAAGGTGCCCGAGGCCTTCCGCTCCCGGCCGCGCGACGAATGGCTCGAGCTGTTCCATGCCGCCGATATCGCCGCACTGCCGGTACTGCATCCCGAGGAGACCTTCGCCGACGATCAGGTGCGGTTCGCCGAGGTGGCGATCGACGTACCGGATGACGAACACGGCACGCTGCGCCAGATCGGCCCGGTGATCCGCTTCGAGAAGTCGGTTCCGGCCACACCCGGTCCGGCGCCCCGGGTCGGTGCGCACAACGAGCGCGTCGATGAGGTCGCCCGCTCGCCACTGTGGGCGCCCGCGCCGAACGCCACCGCGGTGACCACGCCGCTCCAGGGTGTGAAGATCCTGGACTTCAGTTCGTATTTCGCGACCGGTTTCGGTGCGCGGCTGCTCGCCGACCTCGGCGCCGATGTGATCAAGGTCGAACCGCTGGTCGGTGACCAGATGCGCCCGCTCGGCGACCTTTTCGAGGGTGCCAACCGTGGTAAGCGCACCATCGCGCTGGATCTGCGCACCCCGGAGGGGCAGCGGATCGCGCACCGCCTGGTCGCCGAATCGGATGTGGTGATGCAGAACTACCGGCCCGGTAAAGCCGAGAAGATCGGTCTCGGATACGAGCAGCTGAAGGCACTGAACCCGGACCTCGTCTACGCCTATCTCCCGGGATTCGGTTCGGCCGGGCCGAAATCGACATTGAAATCGTTCGCGCCGCTCGTATCCGGACTGGTCGGCTTGAATTTCGAGGGCGCGGGGGAGGGCAACCCCCCGATTCGCCGGGTGATCGGTAACGAGGATCTCTACAACGGTTTCCTCGGCGCCGTCACCGTCCTGCTCGCGCTGCACCACCGGGCGAACACCGGTGCCGGACAGTACGTCGAGAGCCCGCAACTGCATTCGAGCCTGTTCGTGATCAGTGAACACGCGGCCGGCCCCGACGGTACCGCGGTCCCCGCGCACCGGCTCGACTCCGAGCAGATGGGTCTCTCCCCGCTCTACCGGCTGTACCGCACCGCCGACGGCTGGATCGCCCTCGCCGTCTTCGGTGACGCGGCCTTCGGCCGGCTCGGCGCGGCGCTGAGCCGGCCCGATCTCGCCGCCGACCCCCGCTTCACGACCACTGCCGGCCGGACCGCGAACGCGAACGCGCTGGCGGAGCTGCTGGCGGCCCGGTTCGCGGAACTGAAGAGCGCGGAGGCGTTCGAGGTCCTCGACGGCAACAGGGTGCCCGCCGAGATCCCGCTCGACTATCCGATCATGCCGGAACTGCTGTGGGAGGAGTGGGCGCTGGACTCGCAGCGCATCGTCGAGCACCACCATCCCGAATACGGCTGGTCCCGCGAGGTGGGCATGGTGATCCATCTGTCCGATACCCCCGGCCGGTTCAAGGGCGGCAGTCCCCGGCTGGGCGAGCATTCGGCCGAGATCCTGGACGGACTCGGTTACTCCCCCGACGAGGTCGCCGCGCTGATGGCGACCGTGTGCAAGCTGCCCACCGCGGCGGCGAAGGAATCCTGAACATGGACATCACGTATCCGGCCGAGGCGCAGGACTATCGCGCCCGCGTGCGCGAACTGCTCGAATCCGAACTACCCGAGGGCTGGCGGGGTATCGGGGCACTCTCCGATATCGAGCAGGAAGAGTTCCTCACCAGCTGGCGGAAAGTGCTCTCCGACAACGATCTGCTGGCGGTCTCCTGGCCGCGGGAGTTCGGGGGCGCCGGGCTGTCGAGTATCGAACAGGTGGTGCTGAACGAAGAGCTCATGCGACTCGGGGTTCCCGACGGGACCGAGAACGACACGCTCGGTATCAAACTGCTCGGCAACACCGTGACCGTCCTGGGCACCGAGGAACAGAAGCGGTATTTCCTGCCCCGGATGCTCTCCGGCGAACATGTGTGGTGCCAGGGCTATTCGGAACCCGAAGCGGGATCGGATCTCGCGGGAATGCGCACCCGCGCGGTGCTCGAGGGCGACGAATGGGTGATCAACGGCCAGAAGACCTGGACCTCGCAGGGGCACAAGGCCAACTGGATATTCGTCATCGCCCGGACCGATCCCGCTGTCGCCAAACACAAAGGCCTGTCCTTCCTGCTGGTGCCCATGGATCAGCCGGGGGTCGAGGTGCGGCCGATCGTCAACGCCGCCGGTTACGTGGCCTTCAGCGAAGTGTTCTTCACCGACGCCCGGACACCGGCGGGCCATGTTCTCGGCGGGGTGAACGGTGGCTGGCACACCGCGAACACCCTGCTCGGTTTCGAACGCGGAGTTCGCGCCACCACCGACGCCGTGCGATTCGGCCGCGAAGTGGACCGGCTGATCGAACTCGCCCGTGCCCGCGGCCTCACCGCCGATCCGCGCATCCGGGCCGAACTCGCCTGGTGCTGGTCACGTGTACAGACCATGCGTTTCCGCGGCTATCGCGCATTGACGAAACTGCTGAACGGCGGCTCCTACGGGGTGGACGGCTCGTTCTCGAAAGTGATCTGGAGCGAATTCTTCCAGCGGCTCACCGAGGTCGGGATGCAGATCCTCGGGCTCGAGGTGCTCACCCCGACCGGCGGCGGTAACGACGGCATGCTGGTGACGCCCAACCCCGGCGCCGACAATTCGTCCCGGTGCTGGACCGATATCGCGCTGTACGCCCGGGCCGCCACCATCTACGGCGGCAGTTCGCAGATCCAGCGCAACATCATCGGTGAACAGCTGCTCGGGCTCCCGAAGGAACCGCGGCTGGACGGGGCCCTTTC
>JABFXT010000272.1 GCA_013361595.1 Nocardia sp.
TCGTCCAGCGCGGCGCCGTAGTTCTCCACCAGCTTGCTGTCGTCGAACGACGCCTTACCGATGACGATGTGCAGGTTGGCCTGCTTGTCGACCCGGAAGTTGATCTTGCCGCCCTTGATGTCGTTGACCGCCTTGGTCACATCGGTGGTGACCGTGCCGGTCTTCGGGTTCGGCATCAGACCGCGCGGGCCCAGGACACGCGCGATACGGCCGACCTTGGCCATCTGGTCGGGGGTGGCGATCGCGGCGTCGAAATCCAGCCAGCCGCCCTGGATCCGCTCGATCAGATCCTCGGCGCCCACGGCGTCGGCGCCCGCGGCTTCCGCCTCGGCGGCCTTCTCACCGGCCGCGAACACGATGACGCGGGCGGTCTTACCGGTGCCGTGCGGCAGGTTCACGGTGCCGCGAACCATCTGGTCGGCCTTACGGGGATCGACGCCGAGCCGGATGGCGACCTCGACGGTCGCGTCCGTCTTGGTGGTCGCGGTCTCCTTGGCCAGCCGCGCCGCGGCCAGCGGCGAGTAGAGCGCGCTGCGGTCGACTTTCTCGGCGGCGGCGAGGTACGCCTTGCTTCGTTTTGCCATGTTCTCTGTCCTTGTGTTCGGTTCAGTGTGGTTATCGGGCCTGGCCGGCCCTCCCACCCGGAGCGGGATCGGCGAATCTGCCGGTGTTCGATCGGATGTGCGGCCGGCGCCGCGGCATCGGAACGCGACACTCAGCCTTCGACGGTGATACCCATCGAGCGCGCGGTACCCGCGATGATCTTGGCCGCCTGATCGATATCGTTGGCGTTCAGATCTTCCTGCTTGGTCTTGGCGATCTCGCGCACCTGATCCATGGTCACCGTGGCGACCTTGTTGCGGTGCGGCTCGGGCGAACCCTTCTGCACGCCGGCGGCCTTCAGCAGCAGCTTCGCGGCCGGCGGGGTCTTCAGCTTGAAGTCGAAGGACCGATCCTCGTACACCGAGATCTCGACCGGGATGACGTTGCCGCGCTGCGATTCGGTCGCCGCGTTGTACGCCTTGCAGAACTCCATGATGTTGACGCCGTGCTGACCGAGCGCCGGACCCACCGGGGGAGCCGGATTCGCGGCGCCGGCCTGGATCTGGAGCTTGATGATCCCGGCGAGCTTCTTCTTCTTGGGGGGCATCTTTCTTTCCTAGGGTGTGGTGTTCCTTGCTCTCTGCAAGTTCCGACCCGGGACCGCACGGTCCCGGGAGCACAGGCGCCGCCGCTAGATCTTGGCGACCTTGGTGAATTCCAGCTCCACCGGCGTCTCGCGCCCGAAGATCGAGACGAGCACCTTCAGCTTCTGCTGCTCGGCATTGACCTCGGAGATCGTGGCGGGCAGGGTCGCGAACGGACCGTCCATCACCGTCACCGATTCGCCGACCTCGAAATCGACCTCGATGGTGGGCTTGGCCTTCGTCTCGACACCGCCCTCGCCACCGCCAGCGGCGGCAGCCGGAGCGGCCGCCTTCTTCTGCTGCGATGCCGGAACCAGGAATTTCACCACGTCGTTGATGGTCAGCGGCGAGGGGCGCGAGGTCGCACCGACGAATCCGGTGACGCCCGGAGTGTTGCGGACAGCGCCCCAGGACTCGTCGTTCAGATCCATCCGGACCAGGATGTAGCCCGGCAGCACCTTGCGATTGACGCTCTTGCGCTGACCGTTCTTGATCTCGGTGACCTCTTCGGTGGGCACCTCCACCTGGAAGATGTAATCCTCCAGGTCCAGGTTCTGCACACGGGTCTCGAGATTGGTCTTCACCTTGTTCTCGTAACCGGCGTAGGAGTGGATCACGTACCAGTCACCGGGAGCGCGCCGCAGCACGGCTTTCATCTGCTCGACCGGATCGGGCTCTTCCGCGTCGGCGGATGCGGGTGCGGCCTCGTCGGCAGCCTCGGGCTCGGCGTCGGACGCCGGCTCCTCGACGGATACGGCGGCCTCCTCGGCCGTCTGATCGTCGACCGGGAACTCGTCGGTGGTGTCGTTCTCCGGGGTGCTCACTGGGCACTCGCTTCCTGTGTCGTCACGTGCATCCTCTGCATGCCGGGGTTCGGGCGCGGCGTCGGGCTCCGTCCGGCCCGCGGCGCGGATCGGTCACCGGCGGCGATATCGCCTGGCTAACCGAACAACCAGTCGACACCCTTGATGAACGCCAGATCCAACCCGCTGATGAACGCGACCATGAAGACCACGAACACCAGAACAACGGTCGTATAGGTGATCATCTGCTTCCGGTTGGGCCAGATAACCTTCCGCAGTTCCGCGATCACCTCACGCAGGAACTTGAACAACCGGACGAACGGATTACGCGACCGTTCGCGATCGGTCCGACCGGACTTGGTCTCGGACTTACGCGTGGGCCGGTCGATGGTAGCGAGCGAACCGGTATCGGACGCGCCCGATGAGGCGGACCGGCCCCGGCGAGCGGAGCGCTTTCCGCTCGGACGCTGCGCAGCAGCGGCGGCATCATCGCCGTCGTCGGCGCCGTATCCGCCGCGGCGGGTGTCCCGCTCGTCGGTCACGTCGATCCTCTCTCATCGCTGACATCCAGGGCAGGGGCGACAGGACTTGAACCTGCAACCGCCGGTTTTGGAGACCGGTGCTCTACCAATTGAGCTACGCCCCTTCGGCTGAATTCCGGCCCTGCCGGGAAACAGCCACACTGCGATATTCAATTATCAGCGCTGGTGTCACACAACACGCGCGCCGCTCCGGCAGCGCCGGCCCCGTCGGCGGGACCGGCCGAAACCGGATTCTGCTCGAGCCTACTCGGCCTGTCGGCCGGTCTGTTCGAACCCCGCCTGGAACCAGCCTTGCAGAGCAGCGCGCATCGGCTGGTGACCCCAGAATCCCGAGTGTACGGCACGGTCGGCGGCGGAAGCCAATCAGGGTCGCTCGACCAGGTCAGGACAACTGCACGGTTGCCGTGGCCCGGCCGAAGATCTTGCGACCGCCGGACTTCGCCACGATCGCGATCACCGCGGTCTTGGTCTCGGGATCGACGGATTTCACCTTGCCGGTGTACTCGACCTCGGCCGGCTCGGTGGCACTCACGAACACCGGGCTGGTGAACCGGACGTTGTACTCCTTCACGGCACCGGGATCACCCAGCCAGGAGGTGACGAAACCGCCGCCCAGGCCCATGGTGAGCATGCCGTGCGCGACGCAGGTGTCCAGATCCACCAGTTTCACGACCTCGTCGCTCCAGTGGATGGGATTCGCATCACCGGAGACACCGGCGTAGTTGACCAGATCGCCGCGGGTCAGCTGGACCACGCGGGCGGGCAACTCGTCACCGACCGATACCGCGTCGAACGCCCGGGCGAACCGGACCGGGACCACATCACCATCGGCCGGAGCCGGGACCTCGTGCCGGGTCCGCGGGGTGTGATCGGGCACAGCCGCGTCCATCCCGTGCATGAGGACCTTGCGGACCGCGTCGTTCAGGTTCGGGTCGATATCGCCGCCGCTGCGACCGACCAGGGTGGTGTAGGTGGTGAGCACCAGCTGATCGTGCTGATCGGTGACGATGTTCTTGGTGACGATGATGTCGCCGCCGAAGGCCTGCCGGAACGAGTGCAGATGCACATCACAGATCAACTGGTCGCCGACCACGATCGGCCGGTGGAACTCCAGGATCTGGTCGGTCTGCATGATCTGGCTCAGGTCGTAGCCGGTGACGACCGTCTCGAACAGTTTGCGCTGAGCCAGGATCCCGATGAGGGAGATGAAAGTGAGTGGAGCGACCAGGCCGTCGTAACCGAATTCCAGGGCGACGTCTTCGTCCCAGTGCGCCGGGTGGCCGTCCTGGACGGCGCGAGCGTATTCCCGCACCTTTTCGCGGCCGACCTCGTAGTAGTCGTCGACACGATAGTGGTGACCGACCATGGCGGCCGCATGGGCGGCGGGATCGAACTCCGCATCCGTCGCAACCGCTTCGTCTGTACCGGTGTTGATTGTCACGGGAGGACTGTACCTATCTGACCCCGCAGCACGGAGTCTGCCTGGCGGCTGGACGTCGGGCCTGAAGATAGTAGTCGGCGTGACCGAGGAAGGGCCGAGCAGCCGTCTGATCATTACCGCGGCCGAGAATCGACCGCGGAATCGATGGTTCGCGCAAACCGCCGCAGAACCGGGACGCCGCCCTCGTACGGAACACGAACCCCGCAACACCCGCGGTCGCCGGGGTGAACCCACGACCGTGGTGCTGTGAACGTCCGGCACGCCGAACCGGCGTGCGGACGCTCGGGACCCGCTGCTACCGCAGCGGCGTCACACGAGAATCAGCGGGATTCGCGATGCGCCCGGTGCGTACCGCAGTTCGGGCAGAACTTCTTCAGTTCCAGCCGATCCGGGTCGTTACGCCGGTTCTTCTTGGTGATGGAGTTGCGATGCTTGCACTGCTCGCAGGCCAAGGTGATCTTTGGCCGGACATCGGTGGACTTCGCGGCCACGATATGCCTTCTTTCCGGTCAACCATAGGGTCAATCAGTATGGGTAGCGATGGCCGGACTTGAACCGGCGACACAACGATTATGAGTCGTTTGCTCTACCGACTGAGCTACACCGCCTTACGCACCATCTGCAACGGCGACGTCGCGGCTTGGAGTGCCGAGTCGGACACCACCGGCAATCCGGCGAGCCCCCTAACGGAATCGAACCGTTGACCTTTTCCTTACCATGGAAACGCTCTGCCGACTGAGCTAAGGGGGCACGACCTCTGAGCAGCGGAACCGACAATGCCGTACCCGTTGCCTCGAAGACTTGAACGAGAGTACACACTCACCGCCAAGAGCTCCAAACCGAGTGGTCAGAGCATATTTTGTGGTGAACGAGCCGCCGGTCCTCGCCGACGAACACTCCCCGGAAGAACAGAACCCC
>JABFXT010000222.1 GCA_013361595.1 Nocardia sp.
GACCTGGCGCTCGGTGTTGAAGGTGGAAATGGCCGCCACGATGGCCCGGAGTTGTTCGGCCGGGTCGTCACCGGCGGTGGCGAGTCCTTCACGTAGCGCGGTGAGGGTGTCGTCGTGCGATCGCTCGAGGATGGCGAAGAGGACGTCTTCCTTCGATGCGTAGTGGTTGTACAGCGATCCGGCGGTGACCTGGCACGCCGTCATGATTCGTCGTACCGACGTCGCGGGGTAGCCGTCTCTGAAGAACAGCCCGGCGGCGACGTCGAGGATGCGCTGGGCGGTGTCGGTCGTGCGGGCATCGCTACGGGGTTCGGTCACACTCGCGAGATTAGCAGTTATATGAACAAACATTTGTTGACGTACCTTGCCCGTACTGGTAAACAAACGTTCATAGATATTTGGAGGTATGGTGGAACAGCAGTCCGTGATCGACATGTGCGATGTCGTTTTCGACGAACAGGGCTGGCGGGCATACCTCCACGCCCTGCTCGGCAGCGCACCTCGCTACCTCGAGGTCTTCGCCGGTCGATTCGGGCGGCTGCGCGGGCAATCGGCAGCGAGTGTGATGAGAGCATTCGCTGCCGATCCCGGCCATACCATCGGTTCGCTCGCCGAACGGCTCGGCGCAACCGAACCGCACGCGCATATCGCGCGCCTGGCCGCAGATGACATCCGGGCGCAGGTGGTGCACGGCGGTCCGTGGCCCACCGCGCACGGCACAGTCAACGACCCGGTCGCCGCGCAGGTCGCCGCCCACCCCGAACGGCTCATCGGCTGGGCGGGAGTGAGTCTGCGGAATCCGGATTCGGCGCTGACCGAGGCGACTAGGGCACTCGCGGAATTGCGGATGACCGGTCTCTCGATCATCCCGTTCCTCGACGGGGTCGACGTCGCCGACCAGGTCCACGATCCGCTGTGGCGACTGTGCGTGGAACACGATGTGCCGGTCTGGATCCACAGCGGCCAGCACTTCCGCACCACGGTCCCCGCCGGGATCTCCGCCCCCTCGGTGATAGACCGGATCGCCGGGCGCCACCCCGACCTGCGCATCATCCTCGGACACGGCGGCTGGCCCTGGGTGCTCGAGGCCGTCGCGCTGCTGCAACGCCATCCCCGGGTCTACCTCGAGTTCTCCTCCCACGACCCGGCGACGATGGCCGCGGCCGGCTCCGGCTGGGAGCCGCTGTTCCTGCACGGGACTCGCTCGATCCGGCGCCAGGTCATGTTCGGCTCCACCAGTTGGACGCACGGCAGATCGGTGCGCGAGATCGCCGATCGGGCGGATCAGCTGCCCATCGACGAAGACACGCGGCACGACTGGTTGTACGGCAATGCCGAACGGATGCTCCGACTCGATGCGGTGGTGTCGCGATGACCGGGCTGCTCGACGGCCGCCGAATCCTGGTCACCGGCGCGCTGGGCGGTATCGGTACCGCGGTGACCCGGCTGATCGAGTCCGAGGGCGGCACGGTGGTCGGCATCGATCGGCCGGAGTCCGTGGCACGCAGTGGCGCGCCCGGGGCGCACGGTCTCGACCTGACGGCCGCGGGAGCCACGGACCGGATCCGCGAGCTCTGCCGGGAACTCGGCGGAATCGACGGGCTGGTCAACAACGCGGGGATCGAATATCGGGCCGGGCTCGGCGAGCACACCGACGACGACTGGTCACGGGTCATGGCCGTCAATCTCGACGTGCCGTTCCGGCTCAGCCGCGACCTCGCCGGCCTGCTCGAATCCGGTCCCGACGCGGCAATCGTCAACCTGTGTTCGATCGCGGTCACCGGATTCGCGGGCCAGGTGGCCTATGACGCGAGCAAGGGTGGTCTGCAGACCCTGACCCGCTCGCTCGCGGTAGAACTCGGCCCCCGGGGTATCCGCGCCAACGCGGTGTGTCCGGGATTCATCGATACCCCGATGCTCGACACCGGCTCCCTGCGCGGCCTCGCCGCGAAGGTGGCCCGTGGTCTACCGCTGCGCCGGCTCGGAATCCCCGACGATATCGGGCACGCCGTGGTGTGGTTGCTCAGCGGTCGTTCCCGATACATCACCGGACAGTCGCTCTACGTCGACGGAGGCATGATCCGCTCATGAAAGCCCAGCACGAGCTCACCGCGCCGCCCTCCACGCTGCGGGTCACGCTGCCGGGACCCGGCATCGTCTGGATCACCCTGAACCGCCCGCACCGGCTCAACGCCATCGATCGCCGACTCGGCGCCGAGCTGTGCGCCGAACTCGAGCGGCGTTTCGCCGACCACGCGACCCGGGTCGTCGTGCTCACCGGTGAAGGACGCGCCTTCTGCGCCGGCGACGATCTCAGCGCGGTCGAGGAACATCTGCGCGGAGACCGCACCAACTCGCCGGTGGTCGGCGATACCGCCGATCCGGTCTACCTGCGCATTATCGAGATGATGCTGACGGCCCGGGTGCCGGTCATCACGTCGATCAACGGCTTCGCCGCCGGGGCGGGCGCCGAGCTCGCCTGTGCCGGTGACCTCCGCATCGCCGCGAGCACCGCCCGCATCGGCAGCGGTCTGCTCCGGGTCGCCCAGGCGGGCAGCGTCGCCATGCTGGGCCGCCTGGTCGGCCCGGCGCGGGCCACCGAGATCTACCTCTCCGGCGAGCTGCTGGACGCGGACGCCGCCGAACGGGCCGGGATCTTCTGCCGCGTGGTATCGCCGGCGGAACTCGTGGCGGTCACGCTGGTCGAGGCCGAGCGGTTGGCCCGATCGGCCACCGCCGCGATCGGATTGTTCAAAGAACTGCGCGAGCGCTGCGTCGGTCAGCCGATCGAAATGGCGCTGCGGCTACAGAACTCGGTGCACATTCGTAACAACGTCGAAGTCGCCGACGCGCACGAGGGCGCGATGGCCTTCCTGGAAAAACGTGACCCGCACTTCGTGGGCAGATAAGGGGCACAACACCATGAACATCTTCGGTTCCTTCGACCGGCACGTCGCCGTCATCACCGGCGCGGCCAGCGGTATCGGTGCCGCCTCGATGAAGTTGTTCCGGCAGGCCGGGGCCACAGTCGTCGGCCTCGATCTGCACGCCGGCCCGGACATCCTCGAGTGCGATGTCGCCGACCCGGCAGCCGTGGACGCCGCGCTGACCGAGGTGGTGGACCGCCACGGCCGGCTCGATATCGTCCACGGCAACGCGGGCATCAATATCGCCGGTCGCGCGCATTCGCTGTCCGACCAGGACTATCGCCGGGTGATGGGCGTGTGCTGTGACGCCAACTTCTACCTCGTCCGATCCGCGGTCGGCCATATGCGCAAGACCGGTGGGGTTTTCGTCTTCACCACCTCGATGTGCGGTGTCGGCGCCACGCCGAGGTCGCCGGTGTACAACATGGCCAAGCACGCGCTGATCGGCCTGACCCGGTCTGTGGCGGTGGACTACGGTTCGCAGGGCATTCGCGCGGTGGCGCTGGTCACCGGTCCCACCCATACGGCCATGGTCGACGAGCTGTGGCCCGAGGGTGTCCTGCGGCAGACCCTGGTCGACTCCACTTCGGTCGGACGACTGAGCACCCCCGAAGAGCAGGCGCGGGTCGCGGTGTTCGCCGCGCTGCCCGGTTCGGCCTACCTGACCGGTGGAGTCCTCACCGTCGACGGCGGCGCCACGGCGGGGTGGAACGAGATGGCCGCCCGGATGCTGACCCTCACCGCCCCCGCATGAACCCCGACGCGAGCTGGCACAGCGACGTCGAGAGCCCGATGCGCGACGGTGTCGTGCTGCGCGGTGACCTCTGGCGGTCGGCCCGGCCTGCGCCCGTGGTGATCTTCCGAACGCCCTACGGCCGTCGCCGGATCAGCTCCGATGTCCTCCGGCCGATGGACTGCGTGGAGTTCGGGTACGCGGCCTTCGTCCAGGACACCCGGGGACGGTTCGGCTCCGACGGTGCGTGGAAGCCGATCATGTGGGATCAAGAGGCCCTCGACACCCACGACACGGTCGAATGGGCAGCGGCCCAGCCCTGGTGTGACGGGACGGTGATCCTGGCGGGCACATCCTACGGCGGGATCCTGTCCATGCTCGGCGCGGCCACGCGCCCACCGCATCTGGCCGGCGTGGCCGCGGCGATGGTGACGACGGGTAGTCGTGATCGGGCGGAGATGGGCGGCGCGCTGCGGCTGGACCACCTGTTCGGCTGGATGATCTACATGGCGGCCGACTGGCTCGCCCGCAACCCCGAGTATGCCGACGCCGACAATATCGCTCTGCTCGGGTCATTACTCGCCGACCCGTCGGCGGCGATGCGGTCGTTGTCGCCGGCGGCGAACCCGCTTGCTCGCCTGCGCGGCTTTCCGCTCGACGTCGAGCAGCTGCTCGCGGGGACCGAGGCGACACTGCCGGAGTGGCAGCCCGAGGCGATCGAGGTGCCGGTGTTCGTGAGTACCGGCTGGTACGACGTCTACGCCTCGTCGACGATCGATACTTTCACCACGGGTGTGGCTGCGCATCCCGACGTGCCGTATCGGCTGGTCGTCGGACCGTGGGCGCATACCGGGCCGCTCCAGCACATCCAGGGTGAGGTCAATTTCGGTGTGCCGGCCTCGGCGGCGGCGATCGGCCTGCCCACCCGGCAACTCGAATTCTTCCAGCGATGCGCCGAGGACGCACCGGTACTGCCGGTGCGGCAGGTCGACTATTTCCTGATGGGCGCCGACGAGTGGCGGTCGGCCGACCGGTGGCCGCCGCGGGAGACGGTATTGCAGCGATTCCGGTTGGTCTGTGGCGCGGGTGACGGCCGGGCCGGTGGACTGGTTTCCGAGGAGATCGGGGAAGACGAGGACGGGGTCGATACCTACGTCTACGAGCCGGTCTCGCCGGTGCCGAGCCGGGGCGGGCGGCTCCTGCACCTCGGCCGCCTCGCTCCGGG
>JABFXT010000595.1 GCA_013361595.1 Nocardia sp.
CAGATCGGCTTCCTCGTGCTCGGGGTCCGGGCGATCTGTTTCGGAGAGCCCGCGGGCCAGATACACCCGCAACGCCTCGTCGGTGAAACCCGGTGACAGCGCCACATCCACCAGCACCGACCAGTCGCGGGCCGCCAGCCCGGTCTCCTCGGCCAGTTCGCGACGGGCGGCCGCCAGTGGATCCTCACCGGCGATATCGATCAACCCGGCCGGAAGTTCGAGCAACCGCTCCCCGAGGGGATGGCGATACTGGCGGATCAGTACCACCCGGCCGTCGTCGTCCACCGCGACCACCGCGACCGCGCCGTGGTGCTCGACCACTTCGCGTTCGACGACCCGGCCGTCCGGCATCTCCACCCGGTCCACCCGCAGCGCCAGGATCGCGCCCGAGTACACGACCCGGCTGTCCACCGTCGCGAAGTCGTGGCTGCCGGGCGCCGGATCGGTGGAGGTCACGACACCCGCTCGGAGGTTCCGGCCAGTTCCTGTTCGCCCGGGATATCGACCGGCAACCGTTCGGCCAGCTTGTACCGCAGCGCGGCGGCGATGAGTTCGGCGAACAACGGATGCGGCCGGGTGGGGCGGCTCTTGAGTTCGGGATGGGCCTGTGTGCCGACGAAGAAGGGGTGGATATCGGCGGGCAGTTCGACGAACTCCACCAGATGCCCGTCGGGGGAGGTACCGCTGAACCGCAATCCGCTGGTGGCGATCTTGTCGCGGTAGGCGTTGTTCACCTCGTACCGGTGCCGGTGCCGTTCGGAGACCTCGGTGGCGTGGTAGGCCCGGGCCACCACGGAGCCCTTCTCCAGCACGGCCGGATAGGCGCCGAGCCGCATGGTGCCGCCCAGATCGGCTTCACCGGCCACGGCCTGTTCCTGGTCGGCCATGGTGGAGATCACCGGATGCTCGGTCTCGGGTTCGAATTCGGCCGAATTGGCGTCGGTGAGCCCCACCGACCGCGCCGCCTCGATGACCATGCACTGCAAACCCAGGCACAGTCCGAGCAGCGGCAGTCCGCGGGTGCGGGCGTGCCGGATCGCGCCGACCTTGCCCTCGATACCGCGGATCCCGAATCCGCCGGGGATCAGAACCGCGTCCACATCGCGCAGGGCGGCCTGCGCTCCGGCCGGGGTTTCGCAGTCGTCGGACTGCACCCAGCGCAGTTTCACCTTGGCCCGGTGGGCGAAGCCACCGGCGCGCAGCGCTTCGGTGACCGAGAGATAGGCGTCGGGCAGGTCCACGTACTTACCGACCAGCGCGACCTCCACCGTCTCCCGCGGGGCGTGCACCCGGTCGAGCAGATCGCCCCAGACGGTCCAGTCCACGTCCCGGAACGGCAGCCCGAGCTTGCGCACCACATAGGCGTCCAGGGCTTCGCGGTGCAGCACCTTCGGGATGTCGTAGATCGACGGCGCGTCCGGAGTGGAGATACAGGCGTCGACGTCGACGTCACACATCAGCGCGATCTTGTTCTTCAGACCGGCCGGCACCTCACGGTCGCAGCGCAGGATGAGCGCGTCGGGCTGGATACCGATACTGCGCAGCGCGGCCACCGAATGCTGGGTGGGTTTGGTCTTGAGCTCGCCCGACGGCGCCAGATACGGAACCAGGGAGACATGCAGGAAGAAAACGTTGTCGCGCCCGACATCGTGCCGGATCTGGCGGGCCGCTTCGAGGAACGGCTGGGATTCGATATCGCCGACCGTGCCGCCGATCTCGGTGATCACCACATCCGGCTCGTGGCCCTGCAGGTCGGGACCGCGCATGGCCAGGATTCGCGCCTTGATCTCATCGGTGATGTGCGGGATGACCTGCACGGTATCGCCGAGATACTCGCCACGCCGTTCTTTGGCGATCACCGACGAGTACACCTGACCGGTGGTGACGTTGGCGTCCCGGGAGAGATCCCGGTCGAGGAATCGTTCGTAGTGCCCCACATCGAGGTCGGTCTCGGCCCCGTCCTCGGTCACGAACACCTCTCCGTGCTGGAACGGATTCATGGTGCCGGGATCGACGTTCAGATAGGGGTCGAGTTTCTGCATGGTGACCCGTAGCCCGCGCGCGGTCAGCAACTGACCGAGGCTGGAGGCGGTGAGACCCTTACCGAGTGAGGAGGCGACACCACCGCTGACGAAAATATGTTTGGTGGTTGCCCGCGCCTGAATCCGTGTATGACCCACGGGTCTTCACGGTAACACGAAACCCGGGGCGACGATCGACCGCCACTCCCGGTTAACCGTCCGATCGCCGCGACCGCTCGCCACCGCGACCACTGAGCCGGGCCGAAGAACGATCATCTCCGCCCCGGGGGTATCACCGGCCACTTCTTTCACAGGCGAGCGCGTCGATCGGCGAGCTTTTCACGGTTTCGTCACAATGCTGCGTGATTGCGCGCGAACGACGCGGCCGGGTGATTGCGCGCGAACGACGCGAACGGCCCGGCGGAGTCACACCGATCCGGGCACTCACTGCGGCCGGTTCAGCATCTCCCGTGCCCACAGGTCCGCGCGGTGCAGCCAGTCCTGCGCGAGGGTGAGCACCTCGCTTCCGTGCCCGGCGGCCAGCACCGCCACGATCAGCACGGCCAGCGCCGCCAGCACCGACAGCGCCGTCAACACCCCGGAAACCCGGCTCCGGTACAGCGTGGCCACCGCGGTGGCATCCATAATCGTGCCGCCCACCTTGAGACGGGTGAGGAAGGTCGCCGGATTGCTCCCACGCCGGCTCCGGTCGAAGAAATCCTCCAGCGAGGCGGTCGCCCCCGCGGTGACGATGAGCGCGGCACCGTGATGATGGGCCAGCAGCAACGCCAGATCCGCGGGCGTCCCCGAACACGGAAACGTGATCGCGCCGATACCCAGCTCTTGGACCCGGTCCAGACCTTCGGCGTAGCCATCGACTTCCGCCGGGACGATCAGCTCGGCGCGGCCGGTGAGGGTTTTGGCGGTGAGTTCGTCGGGGTTGGCAACGATCAGATCCAGCCGGTGGCCGGCACTGCGCACCGCCTCCGCACCCTGCCCGACCCCGATGACGACCGGACCGTACTCCTTGATGAAGGGTTTGAGTTTCTTCAGGTCCTCGGCGTAGCCGGGCCCGTCACCCACCACGACCACCGGCCGGCCGGTGAGGTCCAGATCCGGATCGGGCACGCCGATACCGTCCATGAGCAGCGACGATTCGGCCCGAATGAATTCGAGGGCGTCACCGGCGAACGATTCGAGGTGGCCGGCCAGGCCGATCCGCGCCTCCGTCAACCGTTCGGCCACGCCGCCCTCGTCGAGCTCGAGGCATTCCACCAGGACCTCGGGGCCCCGCCGGGTGAGGCGGTCCGCGTAGATGACACCGTTGTCGATGCGTACTTTCGCGCCGTCCTTGATCCGGCCGAAAGCGTCGGAGCTCATCGTGTCCAGCAGCAGTACACCGCCGGCCACCAGTAGTTCGGGGCCCGGATTGGGATAGCGGCCGGAGATCGACGGTGAGGTGTTCACCACCGCCGCCACCCCGGCCGCGAGCAGCCGGTCGGCGGTGACCTGGTCCAGATCCATTTCGTCGAGAACCGCGATATCGCCGGGTTCCAGCCGGTCGAGCAGCCGCCGGGTATCGCGGTCGACCCGGGCGGTACCGGTCCGGCCGGGCAGTGTCTCGGAATTCTTCGACAGCAGCGCCAGCATCCTCATGCAGCGATGATCGTCGCAAACCCTCAACCATTGGTGGAGACACGCCGCGCTTCGATACCACACCGCTATCACCGGATGACGGGACTGAGGCGACCACTGCACCGCCGCACGGAAAACCACCGTTGTACGCCGTAGGCTGCCTGGGACAGCTACGTGAAGAGGAGTCTCCATGGCCAGCACCACCGTCGATACCGTGATCGCCGCCCCGCGCGCGACCGTGTACCGGCTGTTCGCCGACCGCGAGAGCATAGATCCGTTCCTTGCGGTGAACGTGACGCTCGTCAAACCGGGCGCCACCGAACGGGAAGGCGTCGGCGCACAACACAAGATCGGTATCGGACCGGTGGGCGTCGTCGAGGAGATCACCGCGCTGGTCCCGAACGAACGCATGGAGTACAAGATCGTCAAGGGTGCACCGGTGAAGAGCCACACCGGGGTCATCACCTTCGCCGACGCCGACAACGGCACCCGGGTCTCCTACACGATGACCTCGGACCCCACGCTGCCCGTTCCGGCCAAGGTCCTGGAAATCGGCCTGAAGGGGCTGATCAACCAGTTCATCTCCGCCGCACGCAAAGCCGTCGACTGACCGGCCGCGCGATACCGGTGCGGCGCTGTCATGGGACGACGCCGCACCGGCGCAGCACCGATCCGAGCCACCGGGCCACCGCTGCCGCGTGATCGACGATCCCACGCACCGCGCACGGGGCGAACAGGCTCAGTAGGTCGCCATCCGCTCGGCACGCGCGGTGTTCAACAGCTCCCATGCGTGTGCGCGACCGGTCTCGGTATCGTCGAGCCCGGCCAGCATCCGGGCCAGTTCCACGATCCGCTCGTCCTGCGTGAGCGCCCGGACCCCGGAATTGACGGCGCCGTCGCCGTCATCGGATTTATCGACCACCAGATGTGTATCGGCGAACGCCGCCACCTGCGCCAGATGCGTCACCACGATCACCTGGTGGGTACGTGCGAGCCGGGCCAGCCGCCGCCCGATCTCGACCGCCGCCCGGCCCCCGACTCCGGCGTCGACCTCGTCGAAAACCATCGTCGCCCCGTGCTCGGCGCCCGCCAGGACCACTTCCAGCGCCAGCATCACCCGGGAGAGTTCGCCGCCGGAGGCGCTCTTGCTCAACGGCAGCGACTGCGCACCGGAATGCGCGGCCAGCCGGAACTCCTCTTCGTCGACCCCGGCGGGCCCCGC
>JABFXT010000726.1 GCA_013361595.1 Nocardia sp.
GGGTGCCCTCGACGTAGGCGACCTTGCAGGCGCGCCGGGCGATCTTGCCGCTGGAGGTACGCGGGATGGAACCCGCCGGCACCAGCAGCAGATCTCGCACCGTCACACCGTGACGCTGCGAGATCGAGGCGCGCACCGCGTCGGCGATCGGCAACGGATCGGCCTTACCGGCGCCCGGGCCACGCTCCGCCACGATCACCAGCTGCTCCGAGGCGTCGTCGGCATCGAACTTCAGGCCCGAATGGCTACCCTGCGCGAATACCTCGGACGGCAGCTGGTTGGCCGGTACCGAGAACGCCGCGACGAATCCGGGGCGCAGCGCGCTACTGGCCTCCTGTGCGGAGAACTCCAGGTCCTGCGGGTAATGGTTACGTCCGTCGACGATCACCAGATCCTTGACCCGGCCGGTGATGTAGAGCTCGCCGTCGAAGTAGACCCCGTAGTCGCCGGTACGCATCCAGTGCGAGTCGGGTGTGGTGCCCTCGGCATGGCTGTCCGCGGCCAGCGGGGTGACGACCTTGTTGTGGAACGTCGCCTGGGTTTCGGTCTCCCGGCCCCAGTACCCGATGCCCATATTGTTGCCGTGCAACCAGATCTCACCGACATGCCCGTCGGGCTGTTCCCGGGCATCACCGTCGACCGATTCCGGGTCCACGATGACCGCCCACTGGGATTTGGCCACATAACCACAGCTGACCTGGGCGATCGAGTTCTCGGCACCCTGCTCGACCCGGACCATGCGCCCGGCGTTGAGCTCATTGCGGTCCACATAGGTGACCTTGGCCTCGTCCTCGGCCTTGGTCGCCGAGACGAACAGCGTGGCTTCGGCCATGCCGTAGCACGGTTTGATCGCCGTCTTGGGCAGCCCGTAGGGCGCGAACGCCTCGTTGAACTTCTTCATCGACGAGGTGGTCACCGGTTCGCTGCCGTTGATCAGGCCGATCACATTGGACAGATCCAGCGATTCACCGTTCTTGGGCAGACCGCGCACGGCCGCGTGTTCGAAGGCGAAGTTCGGTGCGGCGGCGAAGGTGCCCGCCCCGTCGGAGGCCGCGGCCAGCTCCTTGATCCACCGGTACGGGCGCCGCACGAACGATGCCGGCGACATGATGGTGATGAACTTGCCGCCCACGGCCGGCAGGATCACGGTCAGCAGGCCCATATCGTGGAACAGCGGCAGCCAGGTGACACCGCGCGAGTTCCAGTCGAGATTGATGGCATCCACCATCTGCAGCAGGTTGGTGCCCACCGCGCGGTGGGTGATCTCCACGCCCGCGGGGGTCCGGGTGGAACCCGACGTGTACTGCAGGTAGGCGATATCGTCCACCGCGATATCCGGGCGGACCCAGCCGTCGCCGACACTGTCGGGAATCGCGTCCACGGCGATGATGCGCGGCCGCTGCGCGGCAGGCAGCGCACGGAAGAACTGCCGCACCCCGGCGGCCGCCGAACTGGCGGTGAGGATGGCCGACGGTTTGCAGTCGCCGAGCACGGCGTGCAGCCGGTCGGTATGACCCGGTTCGTCCGGATCGAACAGCGGCACCGCGATCGTGCCGGCGTAGATGGCGGCAAAGAAAGAGATCACATAGTCGAGTCCCTGCGGCGCGAGTACCGCCACGCGGTCACCGGGCTTGGTGACCTGCTGGAGGCGACCGGCCACCGCGCGCAGCCGGACCCCGAACTGTTGCCACGTCAGCTCGTGCACCTCACCATCGCGCTCGCGCGAGTAATCGATGTAGCGGTACGCCAGCGTGTTCGCGTCGTTGCGGGTGTGCTTCTCGACGTGGTCGACCAGGGTGCGATCATCGGGAATTGTGATGTTCCCGTTCTCGTCCAGGTAGTCGTCGAAAGTCTCGTCCATTCCTTCTCCTCCGAGGCGCACGCGGCAACGGCACGATCGCCGTTATTTACTGTGTGGCCCCGACTCGCTTTCGCCGCGGGTGCTCTCCATTCGAGAACCGACCCTGCGGGTTCTGGGTGCGGTCTGCGCGGTGACCGCTATCGGCTAGATGTTCTCAAACCAGAGACATGTTACAGAGACGAGCTTCTCACTCCTCCCGGAGCAAGGGAATCACCGGAGCGAACGCATCCATCTGGGTGGGGAATATGCCCACGTAGGACATTCCGGTGAGCCGGCGCACACGTCGCATCTGGTCGGCGATCTCCTCGAACGTGCCGATCGCCACGTACGGCGAGTTCAAGATCTCCTCGACGGAGAGCTGGACATCCACTTCGAGGTCGGGATGCAGGCCGCGTTCGATGGCCGACAGCGCCATCTCCGCGGTCTTCTCCCGGTCGTCGGTGATCACAATCGCGGTGATCGCCCAGTTCAGCTCGATCTGAGCGAACCGGTCCCCGGCGGCTTCCTTGATCAGGTTCACCTTTTCGATCGTCTTCTCGAGGGTGATACCCGAGAGCAGACCCTTACCGTTCGAGGTGGTGACCGGAACGATGGAGACGATATCGGCGTGTTTCGCGGCGAGCTTCAGCATCCTGGGCCCGCCGCCACCGGTACACAGCGGCGGCCGCGGACCCTGCCGCGGCCGTGGGGTCCCCTTGACACCGTGCACCTGGTAGTACTTGCCCTCGAAGGTGCACTCCTGGCCACGCAGCAATGTATCCAGAATGGTCAGCGTCTCGTCGAGCTTGGCCAACCGGACACCCGGACGGTCGTAGTCCAGCCCGGCGGCCTCGAACTCGTCGGCCTTCCAACCGGCCCCGATCCCCACCTCGAGCCGGCCCTTGGACAGCACATCGATGGTGGCCAGATCCTTGGCCAGCACCACCGGATGCCGAAAACCGTTGGCCAGCACCGACGTACCCAACCGGATCCGGTCGGTGGCCTGGGTCAGCGCGCCGAGCGCGGCGATCGGACCGATCTGGTCACCGAGATGATCGGGCACCACGAAGGTGTCGTAGCCGTACTCCTCGGCCTGCTGCGCCGTCTGGATGAACTTGCGGGCGCCGCCCTCCTGCTTGTTTCCCTCACCCGCGGCCGCGAAGCGGAACTTACGCAGCGGGGTGCCCAGCGCGCTCAACTCATCCACCGGTGCGGCGGCTTCTGTCATGAACTCATGCTCCTGGATATCGGAAGTCTGCGAACCCCGGGCCGGCGCAGGGCCCGGGATGCGCGATCACCAGCGCACTTTACAGCCTGCCGGGCACCGGGGAACACGCTGAGGGCGGTGAATTGTCACAAGACAGCCGCCACGCCGCCGCGTACCCCGGCATCCGCCGATCACGAGTGCGGCGGTGACGGCGCGCTGTTCACCAGACCGATCGCCCAGTCGGCCGCCCACTGAGTAGCGGTCGTACCGTCCGGATCCACCACGAAGTTGTGGTAGAGGCTGTGCACGGGATTACCCACGGCCTGGGTCAAGGTGCCCACACTGCCCAAGATATTGGCCGGACTCAACGCGTTGCGGGGCGCGTCACAGATCAGATCGCCGGGCGCGCAGATCGTGTACACCCGATCCGCCAGATCCCCGAACCCGCCCTTACGGACCCCGGTCATGGTGATCCCGGGAACAGTCAGACCCGCCAGCGCCACCGACCCCGGGCGGCGGGGTGCCGACCTGGATCGGCTGGCCGTCGCCGGTCTCACCGGACCGCCGGCCGTCCGCGATCAACGTGACGCCGAGCACCCGGTCCGCGCGAACCGGGCCGTTGCCCTTGCCGATCTGCTCGGCGATATCGCCGACGATAACCGCACCCTGCGAGAACCCGGCCAGCACATAGTTGGTGAGCGGGCACTCCTGCTGACGCTGGGTGAGGAAATCGAAGGTCCGGCGCGTGCCCTCGGTCCGGCTGACGTTGTACGACGCCTGACCGTCCGGCGGGATCGCCACCGGATTGGAGAACTGCGCGATGTAGGGGACGGTGTAGACGTCCACCCGCCCGGCCGGGAACTGCTCCTGGACCGGCCCGCTCACATTCAACATGAGCGAGGCCGGATTGGCCGTCGGATTGTGCGGGTCGTCGTCACTGTTGGACTCCCAGGTACCCGGCACCGAGATCATCTGCACATCCGGACAGCTGGCCGGCTGACTCGTCGGCTCACCCGGCCCCGGCTCGGGCCCCGGGCCGGGCCCGGGCTCCCGCAGACATCCGGCCAGCAGATACCAGAGCAAGATCACGATGACGAGTCCGACGACTCCCACCGCGAGCACGGTCAGACAGCCCGCCGGGCGGCGGCGCCCGGTACGTCCCCTACTCATCGGCAACCACTAGCAGTAGTGCGCTTTGGCGGTACTGATGTAGATCTGACCCGCCTGCTCGACCGGCATCTTCGCCGGATCGAACGACGGATCCGAACCGGCCATCGCGTTCACGAACGTCGCCATATCGGCATCGGAGGTCCCCGCGGCCACACCCTGGCACACGTAATTACCGATGCTCAGCGCGATATCCGGCGACGACGGGGTCACCCCCTGCTTACCCAGCTCGTCGACGAAGGTCTGCTCCTTCTCGCCCAGCTGCCCGGATTCGGCCTCCTGCGGCGGCACCGGAGCAGGACGCTCCGGCTCCTCGGCCGGCGCCTCCGGCTCGGCCGGCTGTTCGGGCGCGGGCGCCCCACCCTCCGGAGCCGGCGCCGGACTCTCGGCCGAAGGCGCCGGAGCCGAACTGGCGGACGGCGTGCCGGCCTGGGTCGACAGCGTGGGGGTGCCGGTCGCGGTCGATTCGTCGTCGCCGCAGCCGGCGAGCAATCCGGCGGCCGCGACCGCCGCCACCACACCGAGCAATGTGCCTCGGGTCCGATACATACATTCCATCCTGTGTTCCGGCGCGCGGTGCGCGCGGGTTCACGGCCGCTCGAGTCGGGGCCGCCGAACCACTGGGTTGACCGTCTGGTTTGCGTCCCGGCCCGGCA
>JABFXT010000537.1 GCA_013361595.1 Nocardia sp.
TGTCGTAGATGGTGGAGCCGAGCAGATCGGCCGGTAGCAGGTCGGGAGTGAACTGCACCCGGGTGAAATCCAGGCCCAGGGCGGCCGCGAACGACCGGGCGATCAGTGTTTTGCCCAGCCCGGGCAGATCCTCGATGAGCACATGGCCGCCGGCCAGGATCGCGATCATGATGAGCTGTAGCTCATCGCGTTTGCCGACCACCACCCGGGAAACCTCCCGGAGCACGGCTTCGGTGCGTTGGACGGTCGCGTCCAGAGGCATCGTCATGTCATTTCTCGCAATGGGTCGACCCGTTTCACATTCTCTGAAGGCGGCTCAGGATCTCGTCCAGAGCCGCGCGGCCCGGGGCCGGCGTGTTCTGGTCACGCAGCTCCGAATCGGCCGGGTCCACCCAGCGCCACAGCTCGGCGCCGAACAGATGGACTCCGGCGCTTTCCAGCGCCCGCCGGTTCTTGCTGACCCGCAGGCCGGCGGACAGTTGGAACTCCTTGGCCAGCAGTGGCCGCAGATGCCGATCCCAGTCGGCGCGGCTACCGTCGGCCCGGTCGACGAGCATTTCGGCGCGGGCATGCCAGTGGCGCAGCATTTCGGCGGGCCCGTTCTCCATCTCGTCGGCGAGTTCCTTTTTCTTCTTCTCCGGGCGCAGCAGCACCCAGACGAAGCAGCACAACGCGATCGCGACCGGCACCCCGGCGGCGATCAGCACGAATTCCCGGGCCCGCAGGGCGGCGGCCACCTCGAGTCCGGCGACCGCGACGATCGCGGCCACGACGATCCAGGGTCGGCTCATCGCGACCTCACCCCGCTCGGTGATCCGGGTGGCGGCGGCACGACGGGCGGATAGCCGCCGGGATCCAGCGTGGCGGAAACGGCCGGATCGGCCGCCGAGCTGCCCTGTAGGTCGGTGAGCGCCACCCGCAGCAACTGTTCGGCCCGCATCCGCTGCCACGACATCATCGAATGCGGGCTGAACCGCGCCTCTTCGAACAGGGCGACCAGTTCCCGGGCCGACGCTTCGTGCAGGGCCCCGTGCTCGAAAGCGCGAGCCAGCACCTCCATGGGTGTATCCGAGGCGAGCGGTGCCAGGCCACGCGAATGGACCAGTCCGCGTTCCATTGCCAGATAGCACGCGATGATCGCGGTCCGCGGGTCCTGGCCGGCCGCGTTCATCGCGGCCAGCCCCATTTCGGCGGCCATGACCAGGGAATCGGTATCGGTGGCCGGTGCTTCGGTTCCAGCGGGCAGGGCTTCTTCGGGTTCCCCGGGACGTTCGCGGCGCTGCGTGTTGACGGTGACGACGACCAGACCGGTCACCGCCACCGCGACCAGCGTGCCCGCGGCCGCCGTGGCCAGAATCAAGCCGGTTCCGGTGAGGGGCGGCTGGTCCTGCTCGGTTCCGGGTGGTGTGGCGGGATGCTGGGGGGCGGGAGCACCGGGCGGCGGCGCGGCCGGAACGGGCTCGGCCAACCGCTGGAATCCGATGAAGTAGATCGCGAAGACGATCGCCGCGAGTACGCCGGTGACAGCCAGCAGGAACAGGATGACCAGGCCGAAGCGACCTAGCCGCCAATGTGATTCGGTCTCGTCGGTATCGAGGTCGGGCATGGCCAGGGCGAGCCGGTGCTGGCTGGCGATGACCCCGGCCAGCAGCACCACGACCGACACCGTGAGCAGCACCGGCATCAGCGCGACGGTCAGCGCCGAGGGCCCGCTGCCGGCCGAATCGCTGCTCTCGGGCATACCCGGAATATGCCCGCGCAGCGCGATGACAGCGCAGAACAACAGCGCGAACACCGCCACAATGCGCGCGATCAGCGCCCGCGACCCGGCCAACCCGATACCTCGAACCTGCTCACTGTCAAAGAACAGCCACATGCTTACATGCCGGACGGCCGGTTCGTTAGCGAATCGGCAATATGAAATGACGAGTTTTTCATTTTTGACAACCCCTTGTCGGCAAACGTACTGCCTATTGCACGATCGACAGTTATATCTTGTTCCCGACTGTGAATACTCACAACCTCGCCCGGTCCCGGTGACCGAATCCGGATGCCGCTTTTCGCTCGATCAGCTCGGCATCCGATCGACAGCGCGCCGCGACCGGGTTCCCGGTCGCGGCGCGCCGGCTGTCTATCGCGGTTGACGGGGCAACAGGTGGCGAGCCCGGTTACGCGGCCGGGTCCGCGCTCAGCACCAGGCCCGAGGTCGGCACCCCGGTACCGGCGGTGACCAGCACATTCCGCATATCGTCGACCTGATTCACCGAGGTTCCGCGCAACTGGCGCACCGCCTCGGCGATACCGTTCATTCCGTGGATATAGGCCTCACCCAGCTGCCCGCCGTGCGTATTGATCGGTAGCTTTCCGCCGATTTCGATCGCGCCGTCGGCAATGAAATCCTTGGCCTCACCGCGTGGGCAGAATCCGAGTTCCTCCAGCTGCATGAGAACGAACGGGGTGAAGTGGTCGTAGAGAATTGCGGCCTGCATATCGGCGGGCTGTAAACCGCTCTGCGACCACAGCTGGTCGCCGACCAGACCCATTTCCGGAAGACCGGTCAGTGCGTCGCGGTAATAGCTGGTCATGACGTACTGGTCGGAACCACTGCCCTGGGCCGCGGCGGTGATCACGGCGGCCGGATTGGGCAGGTCCCGCGCCCGCTCCGCACTGGTCACCACGATCGCCACGCCACCGTCGGATTCCTGACAGCAGTCCAGCAGATGCAGCGGTTCGGCGATCCAGCGCGAATTCTGGTGATCTTCCAGGGTTATCGGCTTGTTGTAGAAAAAGGCGTTCGGGTTCACCGCCGCGTGTTTGCGGTCGGCCACCGCGACCCGGCCGAAATCGGCGGAGGTCGCACCGTAGACGTGCATATACCGCCGCGCGACCATCGCCACCTGCGCGGCGGGTGTGCCCAGACCGTGCGGATAGGACCAGCCGGCATCGATACCCGAGGAGGTGGGCGCTGCGGCCAGCGAGGTCGAGAACTGCCCGAACCGGGAGACCGACCGTTCGTTGAACGCCCGGTACGCCACCACCACATCGGCGACCCCGGTCGCGACGGCCATCGCGGCCTGCTGCACGGTGGCGCACGCCGCGCCACCGCCGTACCCGATATGGCTGAAGAACTTGAGCTGCGGAATACCGACTGCCCGCGCCACCGCGACCTGCAGGTTGGTATCCATCGTGAAGGTGGTGAGACCGTCCACATCGGCCGGCGTGAGCCCGGCATCGGCCAGGGCCGCGGTCACGGCCTCGGCGGCCAGTCGCAGTTCACTGCGGCCGGACTCCTTGGAGAAATCGGTGGCGCCGATACCCGCGATGGCGGCACGGCCGGACAGGGGATGTTCCGAAGTAGTCATACGAACCTCATTCCGCGGGCTGGACAGGATTCGGCGTGGTCGCTGTGGTCACGCCGCGCCTCCGGCACCCGGAACAGTGGCGACCACCGTCGCGACGATGTGATCACCCAGACTGTCCTTGCCCACGACCTCCAGGCGGACGTCCTCGCCGTCGAGCTCGGTGACCTTGCCGGTGAGAGTCAGGGTGTCGTACGCGTACAGCGGCACGCCGAGACGCAGGGATATGGATTTCACCACAGTGCTCGGCCCCGACCAGTCGGTCACGAACCGCTGCACCAGACCGGTATCGGTCAGGATGTTGACGAAGATGTCCTTCGAACCGCGTTCGATCGCCTTGTCCCGGTCGTGGTGCACATCCTGGAAATCGCGAGTGGCCAGCGCGGTGCTGATGACGAATGTCGGGTCCGCGTGGATCGACAGTTCGGGCAGTTCGGTCCCGACACCCACCGCGGCCGGATCGAATGTGGCGGTCATGCGGTCACCTTCCAGAACGGCAGCGCCGTATCGTCGTCCAGCTTCTCGAAATCGACGACGACCGCCAGCCCCACCTCGACGTCGCCGGGATCGATACCGCGCAGTTCGCCCAGCATCCGCACCCCTTCCTCGAGTTCCACCAGCGCGACCACGAACGGCAGATCGCGCCCGGGGACCTTGGGCGCGTGGTGCACGACGTAACTGAACACCGTGCCCTTCCCGGAAGCGACCACATAGCCCACCGGTTCGGTCTTGTCCTGCCAGATGGCCGGGATCGGCGGATGCCGCAGCGAGCCGTCCGGGAGTTGCTGGATCCGCAGCTCGCCGGCTCCGGTTCCCGCCCAGAAGAATTCGGTGTCCTGCGACACCAGGGGCCGCACCCGTTCGGCAGGTGCCGCTTTCGGCGCGGCGGCAGTACCCGGCGCGAACTTCAGAATGCGGAACAGCATCTCGGTGACGAGTTCGTCACCGACGTACCAGCTGGTGCGGTAGGTCAGGAAGAAACCCTCACCCAGCCCGGTCCGTTTCGGTCCCTTGATACTGTCCAGCGCGCTGGTGATGCTCACCTCTTCACCGGGCCGCACATAGCGGTGGTAGACCTGCTCGCAGTTGGTGCCGACCACCGAGGTGTACCCGGCGGAGTCGAGCAGCGCGTTGGTGGCCTCCATGGGGTCGTCGGCCGGACGACTCCCGCCCAGCCCCAGCATGGTCCACACCTGGGCCATGGCGGGCGGAGCCACGATCCCGTCGAAACCGGCGGCCTTCGCGGCGGCCTCGTCGACATAGACCGGGTTCGTATCGCCCAGTGCCTCCACCCAGTTGTTGATCATCGGCTCGTTCACCGGGTCACGACCGGGCCGGGGCGCGCTGGCCCCGGCCGCCATGATCTTCTCCGCGGCGGCGGTGATCTCTTCCGGAGTACTGATATCCGACCTCCTATCTTTTGGCGTCGCCTTCGGCGCCGCGGGGTCGGGGCCCTATTAACCCCGGTTCTCACTCCTGCGCTCAGTCGCTGCGCTC
>JABFXT010000375.1 GCA_013361595.1 Nocardia sp.
CGGTGTGGACGGCCGTTGTCCCGGCGCGGTGGCCGGGAACAACGGGCTGGGGTCAGGAGCGCAGGGGGGCGGCTGCGCTCGGTGCGTAGGTCGGTTCGTTCTTCTTCAACCACGCGATGACCCGGTAGGTCACCGGCAGGACCAGGATCTCGCACAGGGTTTTCCACAGGAAGCCGATGATCACGTAGTTGATGAACTGGCTCCAGCTGTCGATACCGATGGCTGTCGCGGCGATCGAGCAGAAGATCAGCGTATCGGCGAGTTCGCCGACCACTGTCGAACCGATCAATCGGGCCCACAGGTATTTCTCCCGGGTCCGCTCCTTGATCAGGACCAGGGTCGCGGAGTTGAGCAGCTGGCCGACCACATAGCCGGCCAATCCGGCCAGCACCAATCGCGGTGTGGTCCCGATGACGGTCCGGAAGGCCTCCTGGTTCTCGTAGAACACCGCGGCCGGCAACCGGATCGCTACGGCGAAACAGATAACGGTGAGCAGTAGTGCGGCGAAACCATAGAAGACAGCGTGCCGGGTGGCACGGAATCCGTAGACCTCGCTGAGGACGTCACCGAGGATGTAGGCGAGGGGGAACAGGAAGAACGCGGCGTCGGTGGTGATCGGCAGGATCTCCAGAGGTCCGAGGGTCAGCGAACTGCCGGAGAAGAACTGCACCCCCTTGGTCGCGCAGATATTGGAGATGATCAGTGTTGCGGTGAACAGGGCGACGATAGGTGTGTAGTACCCCCGCGCCACCGGTGCGTACGCCGCATGTGCGGGCGCGGGGTGTCCAGACTTGCCGGGTAAGGGTGTTTCGTTCGACTCTTCCACCCGACTATCCAATCAAACTCTCGAATAGGCTGTTGTCATGACGAACCCCGGTGAATCCGACGAGTGGTGGAAACAGTACGGGGGGTCGGGCGTATCGTCGGACCCCGCTGCCGCGCAGCACCCGTCGGGGCCCTCCAGCTATCCGTCGGCACCGCAGTATCCTTCGGCGCCGCAGTACCCCTCCACTCCGGCCGCGGGCCCCACGCCACCGCCGGCGCAGCCGTCCTACGGCACCCCGCCACCGGCCGCGCCCTACCCGGCGACGCCGTCCTATTCGCCGTACGGTGCCGCGGGGGCCGGTTATCCCACGAATTACCAGCCCTACGGCTACCCCGCCAACCGCGGTACCAACGGGCTGGCGATCGCCTCGCTGGTCACTTCGCTGGCCGGTTTCGCGACCTGCGGCGCCACCTCCATCGTCGGCATCATCCTCGGGGTGATCTCGCTGAACCAGATCAAGGACAGCGGTCAGGAGGGCCGCGGTATGGCGCTCGCCGGTATCTGGATCGGAGTGGGTCTCATCGCGCTGGGGATCATCTGGTTCGTGGTGATGATCGTCGCGAGTGCCGCCGGGGCGTGAGCCGCCGGATGTGACTCAGGCCGCGAGGACCTGGGTGCCGCCCGCGAGTTTGTCGTGCCAGCCCTGCCGGTTCGGGTCCTTGTCCAGGGTTGCCGCCGTGTAGAGCATGAGGGCGGCCCCGGCCACCCAGCCCACACAGGGCACGATCAGGACCGCCAGGTAGATGTTGCGTTTCAGTGAGACGAGCGGCGCGACGGTGGGTGCTCCGTCCGGTGCCACGACCTTGAGGCCCAGGATCTTCTTGCCCAGGGTGGCGCCGGTCTTCCATTCCATGAGCACGTAGTAGACCAGGGTGACCGCGAAGATGATCGCGTAGCTCACCGAGGGGCCGGTCAGCCCGGTGAGGTTCGGCATGAGGACGAAGTTCAGCAGCAGTGCGAGCGGCAGCGCGATGATGAGATTGTCGATCAGTCGCGCGGCGAATCGCGGCCAGAGGTTGCCGGGGACCCCGAACGCGGGCTGATACTGCCCGTACTGCTGACCTCCGTACTGTGCCTGCGGGAATACCGTCTGCTGGTACCGGGGGGCCGGGGCCGGCTCGACCGGCGGCGCCTGCTGTCCGTAGGGCTGTGCCGGTGCGCCCTGCTGGTGGTAGGGCTGTGCGTACGGGTCCGGCTGCGGCGGGTACTGCTCCTGGTGCGGAACGTACTGCCCGGGCTGCGGGTACTGCGGGGGCTGCCCGTACGGCTGCCCGGCCTGGGGGTGGTTGCTGGGGTCGTACCCGCCACTGGTCATCTCGCCTGCCTGAACTCGAAATCCGAAGATCTGGTCGCAGGCCAGGTTACGGACAGCGGCCCGCGACCACCAAGCTGTCGGGATCGAGCACCCAGGGTTCGCGAGGGAGCCGGCCGGGATCGAAACCGGCGAGCAGTTCGCCGGCGCCGCGGCCCGCGAGGCCGAGTGAGCCGGCCAGCAGCGCCACCACCTGATCCGCCGTTTCCCCGTGGGTGAGCCGGTCGGCCAGGGTGACCGCACCGTCACGTTTGGCCAGTCGCTTGCCCTCGGTGTTGAGGACCAGCGGAACGTGCGCGTACTCGGGTACCGGTAGGTCGAGCAGCGTGGCCAGATAGGCCTGCCGGGGCGTGGACGGCAGCAGATCGTCTCCGCGAACCACCTGGTCGACACCCTGTTCGGCATCGTCGACGACAACGGTGAGGTTGTAGGCGGGGATCCCGTCGCCGCGCCGCAGGACCAGATCGTCGACCGGGCCCCGGTACCGCCCGTGCAGCCGATCGGCGATCTCGAAATCGGTACGGGCCGAACGCAGTCGCAGGGCTGCGGGCCTTCCGTCGGCGCGGCGCTGTGCGCGTTCACCGGCGGTGAGATCGCGGCAGGTGCCCGGGTAGGCGCCCAGCGGTCCGTGCGGGGCGGTGACGGCCTGCTGGATCTCCCTTCTGGTGCAGAAGCATTCGTAGGTCAGCCCGGCGTCGGTGAGCCGGTCCACCGCCGCGGCGTAGTGGTCGAGCCGATCGGACTGCCGGGCCACCGGACCGTCCCAGTCGAGACCGATGGCGGCGAGGTCGGCGAGTTGACGTTCCTCGGCACCCGGCCGTACCCGGTCCAGATCGTCGATCCGCAGTACGAAACGGCGCCCGCTGCCCCGGGCGAAGAGCCAGGCCAGCAGTGCGGTACGCAGGTTGCCCAGGTGCAGATCTCCCGACGGACTGGGTGCGTAGCGCCCGGCCGGGTTCGCGGAAGGGGTGGACGGCATCGGGCTCATGGTAGGCCGCGGCGCAGCCGGGGCATGAGTTCGGATGGATCGATATCCGGTGGAACATGTCGCCGGTCGCCGGTGTCGCCGGTATCCGTTTCGGGCCCGGGCGGCGCGGTCAGACCGGACAGCAGTGTTTCGGCATGGGCGATCAGCCCCGGTCCGTCGAGCCCGTAGGGGAGCTCGCCGGGCGCGTGTCCCGCGGCGACCGGATCGAAGGTCCGTAGCCGCTCGACGGCTCGGACGAGCAGTGTCCGCGCGCCTTTGGGGTTGCCACGTTGGATATGGGTGAGGCCGACCGCGTACTGCGCCAGGCCTTGCCACAGCATGCGTTCGGCGTTCGGGCCGTTCTTCCAGACCGACTCCAGTACTTCGTGCGCGTTGAAGGCCAGTCCCTGATCCAGCAACTGCTGGGCGTAGGTGAGGGCTTCGGCGGGTTCGAGGTCCAGGTCCTCGGGTATCCGCGGTACGCCGGGACTTCCCGGCGGCAGCGGTCGCCCCAGTCGGTCCCGCGGTCTGGCGTTGGTGGCACGCCCCAGCTCGTCTCGATCGCGTTCGGGCATGGCGCCATCATCCCGCCGCGGCCCGATCGCCGTCGCGGTAGGGGTATTGACAAATGTTTTACAGGCGATCGGATAACAATCATTTTTGCTATTAGTGAGCCCGCGGGTTTTTTGAGCAAAATCGTCCTTATAAGTCTGCAATTACGCAGCAAAACGGCATCTTAGCAGGATTGGCAAATGCCTTGGCCCAGTTGGCAAGAGAGCGGCAAATCTGGTGTGAACCTGCTATTGTTCGGGGTGCGGGGCCCCCTCACTAGGGGTTTTGGTCACCGCGTCAGATGTGTTCGCGGAAGTGCGAGTCCGATCCTGGCAAACCGGATATTTGCTCGCTACTGCGCGTGCATCGGTGTATTCGGTGTAGTCCATCGGATACCAGCTAGTCAGGAACTGTGCAGGAATCGAATATCATTATCGACGCAGCGAAGGAGTGCAGTGCCGTGAAGGTGGATATGACGGGTGCTGTGTGGCGGAAGAGTTCATACAGTGGCCCGGACGGGAACTGCGTGGAGGTGGCATTTCTCGTAGACGGCAACGTGGCGGTCCGTGATACGAAGGATCACGGCAGTGGGCCGGTGCTGGCCTTCGCGCCGGGCGACTGGGCCGAGTTCCTGTCCGGAGTATCGGCGGGAGAAAGCCGCGGCGCCTGACGGTTTTACCGATATCGGGCAAGGTGGCCCCGGGTCGATCCGACCCGGGGCCTTTGCGTTCGCGGACGCGGATGAACTCGGTCCGGAACCATCCTCTAGGGTCGGCCGGTGATCCCGCTGGCACCCCCGGACGCGACCATGTACTGGCTGTCGCGGCGTACCCGCAACGATCAGTTCCTCCTCTACTGCTTCGCGGAATCCGATCGGGAAACCACCCGGTTACGCGCCGCGCTGGCGCGGCGGTGGTCCGCGATCCCCGAATTACAGGTCCGGTTGCTTCCGGACCCGACCGGGCTCTCCTATCCGGTGTGGGTTCCCACCGGCTTCGATCCCGATCAGGTCGTGACACACGACCTCGACCGGCCGCACTGGCCCGAACTGCTCGCCGCAGTCGGCCGGCTGCTGGATACCGGCGTCGACGCGGCGGTACATCCCTGGCGGTTGCACATCTTCCGCGGTATCCGCGACAGTCCCGCATCGGATCCGCGGGTGACCGTCGTGGTCCTGCAGATATCGCATGCGCTGG
>JABFXT010000747.1 GCA_013361595.1 Nocardia sp.
CATTGCTGGACGCGGGGGTCCGGGTGGCCGGCGGCGCCGACAACGTCCGCGATCCCTACAACCCGATGGGCCGCAGCGATCCCCTCGAAACAGCCGTCCTCCTCGTCACCGCCGCGCATCTGACCCCCACCGAGGCATACCGGGCGGTCAGCGACAGCGCGCGCGGTGATGTCGCTACCGGTGGCCGGACCGGAGCCGGGCGCACTGGCCGATCTCCTCGCTGTCCGGGCGAGCGGACTGGCGGATGCCATCGGCCGACTGGTCGCCGCGGGCCGGTCGGAGCGCACGACGGCGGTATGTCACTTGCCGCTGTAGACGGGGAACACGCTGTGTTCGCCGTAGTCGCGGGCACGCAGAGTGCGCAGTACGTCCATGTCGTCGTCGGTGATCTCGAAGTCGAGTCGGGCGTTGCTGCGCATGTGGTCGGGGTTGGCGGTCTTGGGCAGAGAGACGGTTCCCAGTTGCACGGTGTATCGGATGCACAGCTGCGCAACGCTCACCCCGTACCGATCGGCCATCGCCGCGATATCGGGATTGTGCAGGATTTCCCCGTGGGCGATGGGTGAATACGCCTCGACGAGAATGTTGTTGTCCTCGCAGTAGGCGATCAGCTCGGTCGGGGTGTTGCCCGCGTGGACGAGTAGCTGGTTCACCTGCGGGGTGACGGTGCAGGCCGAGAGGATGTTGTCGAGATCGTGCCGCTCGAAGTTGGAGACGCCGATCGAGCGGAGTTTTCCCGCCCGATAGGCGTTTTCGAGCGCACGCCAAGCCTCGCGGTTGCCCTCGGCGTAGTCCCCGCCGCGGAAGTCGTGCCAAGGCTGGGGGCTGTGGATCAGCATGAGATCGACGTGGTCCAGGCCGAGGGTGGCCAGTGACTCGTCGATCGCGGCGACCGCTCGGTCGTAGTCCTTGATCTCGGCGGCGAGCTTGGTGGATACGAACAGCTCCTCGCGCGGGATGCCGCTGCCGCGGACCCCGTCGCCGACGCCGCGCTCGTTGCCGTATGCCTGCGCGGTGTCGATGTTGCGGTAGCCGATCCCGAGCGCCGACTCGACCGCGGCGGCGGCCTTGTCGTCGTCGATGAACCAGGTGCCCAGGCCCAGCTTCGGGATCTCGACACCGTTGGACAGGGCATAGGTCTCGGTCAGAATGGTCATGCGTTGTCTCCGTTCTTCGCTAGCTCGCCGTATATCTCGTCACCGCCACCGCCGGATCGGTCACGATCGCCAGGGGATCGTCCAGCAGCGCCCGGCGGTCCTCCCCGGATATGCCGCGCTCGGCCGGCTCCCGCCGCCTCCGGCGTTCGGCGGCAGCGAACTTCGCCGAGATCGCCTGATCGAACAACGCCACCAGGTTTCAGGTCGCGTTCGGCGGGACCGGTCAGGAGTATTTGTAGAACCCCTCACCGGTGGCCACGCCGAGTTTGCCCTTGTCGATGTAGTTCTCCTTCAACCAGGTGGCCAGCCCTTCGGTTTCGGAGTCGCTGCTCAGGATGTTGTAGGGGGTGGTGAGCCCGACGATATCGAGGATCTGGAACGGGCCCATGGGGGCACCGGTGGCGATCCGCCAGGTCTTGTCGACCGCGTCGGGTTCGGCGTAGTCGCCGGCGGCGAGTTCGATGGCCGAGTTCAGGAACGGCACCAGCAGCGAGTTCAGCACATACCCCGATTTCTCCTTGTGCACCTCGATCGGAACCATGCCGATGGCGGCGGCGAAATCGACGACCGCGCGGAACACCGCCGGATCGGTCCGGGTGGTGCCCATGATCTCGGCGGTGTTGAACTTCCACACCTGGTTGGCGAAATGCAGAGCCAGGAACTTATCCGGCCGGCCGGTGAAATCCGCCATATCGCTGGGCAGCAGCGTCGACGAGTTGGTCGCGAAGATCGTCCGCTCCGGTGCCAGCTCGCCCAGCTTCTCGTAGGTCTGCCGTTTGATGTCGAGCACCTCGGGTACCGCTTCGATCACCAGATCGGCGTCGGCGACCGCGGCACCGAGATCGGTGGTCAGGCCGATACCCGCCCGGGCCTGTTCGGTGAGCTCCTCGGTAGCGCCCATCACCTCGTCGCGATACGTGGTGGCGAGGCCGGCGAAGCGTTTGCGTGCGGTGTCCAACGCTTCGTCGCTGATGTCGTAGGCCTGTACGCGGTATCCGTGGAAGGCTGTCTGGTAGGCGATCTGGGAACCGAGCACCCCGGTGCCCAGCACGGTCACCGAGCGGATCTCGAGGGCCATCGTCTTCTCCTTGTCGGTCGATCGAGGGCATATCGGACAACCGGAAGCGACTACCGGCAATCAGTAGAGCAGGGCCGGGCCGTCGAAGTGGGCGAGTGGCCCGCGAGGGCGTTTGCGATCGGATAACATCTGTTCCTCAGCGCTCTTACCTGGTATTTCAAACAGTATTTCAATCAATGATTGAAATACGATCCCCGTGGTGGTTCACTGGCCGCATGCCCGCGCGAGTTTCGGCCGCGACCCGCGAACGTCTGCTCACGGCCGCCGAACGACTGCTGCTCACCGAGCGCTACGACGATGTCTCGGTGCGCCGCATCTGCACCGAGGCCGGGGCCAACCCGGCCGCCGTCCACTACCACTTCGGCTCGAAGGAAGGCCTGGTGGTGGCGCTGCTGGAGGAGCGCCTCGGCGCACTCTGGGCCGAGCGCCTCACCGCGGTCACCGCCGCCGCGGGCCCCGTGTCCGAGATCGTCGACGCCGTTCTCACCCCTTTCACCGGTCTGGCCGCCGACCCGCTGGGACGTCTGCACCTGCGTCTGCTCGCGCAGTGCGTGATCGACCGGCAGGTGGGCCCGGATCAGTGGCAGCAGCGGTGGTTCCGGATCGATTCGTGGGCGGACCTGCTCCCGCAGGTCGGCGAACGCGAGAGCCTGCGCCGCTGGATGCTCGCGTTCGACCTCATCATCATGCGATTCGGCCGCGCCGCCGCCGAGGAACGGGCGCTGAGCCCGGAAGCCGTGGCCACGCTGCGCGCCTTCGTGGTGGCCGGCCTCACCGCACCGACAGGAGAACCCTCGTGATCGACGTATTCGCCCCCGCCGCACTGGGCCCGCTCACCCTGCGCAACCGGGTGATCAAAGCCGCCACCTTCGAAGGCCGCACCCCCGACGCACTGGTCACCGACGATCTCGTGGAATTCCATCGGGAGATCGCCGCGGGTGGAGTCGCAATGACGACAGTCGCCTACTGCGCGGTCGCCCCGGGCGGGCGCACCGACCGCCATCAGATCTATATGCGACCGGAGGCGGTCCCGGGCCTGCGCCGGCTCACCGACGCCGTACATGCCGAGGGCGCGGCCGCCAGTGCGCAGATCGGCCATGCGGGGCCGGTGGCCAATTCGGCATCCAATCGCGCTCCGGCGCTGGCGCCGAGCCGGATGTTCAGCCCGCTGGGAATGAGCCCGATGAAGGTGCCGGATCCGGCGGAGATCCACGACCTCGTCACCGCCCACGCCGATGCGGCACTGCTGGCGATCGAAGCCGGATTCGACGCGGTGGAAATACATTTCGGGCACAACTATCTGGTCAGCTCGTTCCTGAGCCCACTGTTGAACCGGCGCAAGGACCGGTTCGGCGGCAGTCTGGAGAACCGGGCGCGACTGGCCCGCGATATCGCCCGGCGCGTACGCGAGGCGGTGGGTGACCGGATCGCGGTCACCGCGAAATTGAATATGGAGGACGGGGTCCGCGGCGGGCTCGGCCTGCCGGAGTCGCTACAGGTGGCCGCGTGGCTGGAGGCCGACGGCGCGCTCGACGCGCTGGAACTGACCGCGGGCAGTTCGCTGCTGAACCCCATGCTGCTGTTCCACGGTGCCGCACCGCGCCGCGAATTCGCCAAAACGCTGCCCGGCCCCGCCCGCTGGGGTTTCCGGCTCGTCGGGAAGGCATTCCTGCGCGAGTACCCGTACGAGAAGGCCTATCTGCTCGAGCGGGCCCGCCAGTTCCGGCGGGAGCTTTCCATGCCGCTGGTGCTGCTGGGCGGTATCACCGACCGGGAGTCGATGGATCTGGCGATGACGGAAGGATTCGATTTCGTCGCCATGGGCCGGGCGCTGCTGCGCGAACCGGATCTGTTGCGGCGCATCCGATCCGACGCGCGGACCGAATCCGCCTGTGTGCACTGCAACGAGTGCATGCCGACCATCTACAGCCGCACCCGGTGCGTTCTGCGGCTCGACCAAGTCGAATCCGCGGCCCCGGACAGCCCGGCTGCCGCCGAATAGACGTCGGCCGGCCGGCGAACCCGCTGCTCACAAGATTTGTCAGCCCCAATTAACGAACACCTGTTGAATGCGCCGTTAAATAGCGGTACGGTTCAGGTCATCAAAGCCGCACTCCCCCAGTGCAAAAGCTTCCGCAACCGCCTCCGGGCGGCGCTACGACCGAGGACCGAATCATGCATCGAACCGCACGCACCCGCCGACTCGCCGTCCGGATCGCCGCCACCGCCGCGATCGTCCTGGCCCCGCTGGCCGTCACCGCCGCACCCGCGCTCGCCGATAACGGCGCACCCGTGGTCACCGACGGCACTGCCCAGGTCCAGGACGTGAGCCGGCCCGGAAGGCATGGTCACGGCCATGGTGACCGGGGCTGGAACGGCCGGGGCGACCACAGCTGGAACGGCCGCCACGACAACCAGGCCGACTGGAACCGGGGCCGGCACGACCGGGGCTGGGACGGCGGCTGGGATCGCGGCCGCGACCGCGGCTGGGACCACGGCCGGCACAACAACTGGGACCGCGGCTGGGACCACGGCCCGCGTCACGGATACGGCCTGCCCTTCCCGCGGATCTTCCTGCCCGGTACCGGTAGCGCCTTCTGATACCTGAACAACG
>JABFXT010000449.1 GCA_013361595.1 Nocardia sp.
GGTGGCGGCGGTGGCCGGCCGGGTGGTCCCGGTGGCCGCGGTGGTGCGGCCGGTGCGTTCGGCCGTCCGGGCGGTGCGCCCCGGCGAGGTCGCAAGTCGAAGCGGCAGAAGCGCCAGGAAAACGATTCGATGCAGGCCCCGTCGGTCGGCGGCGTGCGGTTGCCCCGTGGCAACGGTGAGGTCATCCGCCTCGCCCGCGGCGCGTCGCTGTCCGATTTCGCGGAGAAGATCGACGCGAATCCGGCTGCCTTGGTCCAAGCCCTGTTCAACCTGGGCGAGATGGTCACGGCGACCCAGTCGGTGAACGACGAGACCCTCGAGCTGCTCGGCGGCGAGATGAACTACGTCGTGCACGTGGTCAGCCCCGAGGACGAGGACCGCGAGCTGCTGGAATCGTTCGACCTGACCTACGGCGAGGACGAGGGCGGCGAGGACGAGCTCGAGCAGCGTCCGCCGGTGGTGACCGTCATGGGCCACGTCGACCACGGTAAGACCCGACTGCTGGACACCATCCGTAAGGCCAACGTCCGCGAGGGCGAGGCCGGCGGTATCACCCAGCACATCGGTGCCTACCAGGTGCCCACCCATCTCGGTGACGACGAACGACTCATCACCTTCATCGACACCCCGGGTCACGAGGCGTTCACCGCCATGCGTGCCCGTGGCGCGAAGGCCACCGATATCGCGATCCTGGTGGTCGCCGCCGACGACGGCGTGATGCCGCAGACGGTGGAGGCCATCAACCACGCGCAGGCGGCCGAGGTCCCGATCGTCGTGGCGGTCAACAAGATCGACAAGGAAGGCGCGAACCCGGAGAAGATCCGGCAGCAGCTGACCGAATACAACCTGGTGGCCGAGGAATACGGTGGCGACACCATGTTCGTCGACATCTCCGCCAAACAGGGCACCAATATCGAAGCCCTGCTGGAGGCCGTACTGCTCACCGCGGACGCCGCCCTAGATCTGCGGGCCAATCCGGAGCAGGACGCGCAGGGTGTGGCCATCGAAGCGCATCTGGACCGCGGTCGCGGCCCGGTCGCCACGGTGCTCATCCAGCGCGGCACGCTGCGCGTCGGTGATTCGATCGTGGCGGGCGACGCCTACGGTCGCGTCCGCCGCATGGTGGACGAGCACGGCGCGGATGTCGAGGCGGCCCTGCCGTCGCGTCCGGTGCAGGTCATCGGTTTCACCTCGGTGCCCGGCGCCGGCGACAACCTCCTCGTCGTCGACGAGGACCGGATCGCTCGCCAGATCGCCGACCGGCGCAATGCGCGTAAGCGCAACGCATTGGCCGCGCGCAGCCGCAAGCGGATCAGCCTGGAAGATCTGGATGCCGCGCTGAAGGAAACCAGCGAGTTGAACCTCATCCTCAAGGGTGACAACTCCGGTACCGTCGAGGCGCTCGAAGAGGCTCTGCTCGGGATCCAGATCGACGACGAGTTCCTGCTGCGGGTCATCGACCGCGGTGTCGGTGGTGTCACCGAGACCAACGTCAACCTGGCGTCGGCGTCGAACGCGATCATCATCGGATTCAATGTCCGGGCCGAGGGCAAGGCGACCGAGCTCGCCAACCGCGAAGGCGTGGACATCCGGTACTACTCGGTGATCTACCAGGCCATCGACGAGATCGAGAGCGCGCTCAAGGGCATGCTCAAGCCCATCTACGAAGAGGTGGAACTGGGCCGGGCCGAGATCCGCGCCATCTTCCGCTCCTCGAAGATCGGTCTCATCGCCGGTTGCATGGTCACCTCGGGCAGTGTCAAACGCAATGCCAAGGCCCGTCTGCTCCGCGATAACGTGGTGATCGCCGAATCCACGACGATCAGCTCGCTGCGCCGGGAGAAGGACGATGCCCCCGAGGTCCGCGAGGGCTTCGAATGCGGTATGACGCTGACCTACTCCGATATCAAGGAAGGCGACATCATCGAGGCCTACGAGTTGCGCGAGAAGCCGCGCGACTGATGGGGAGGGGCCGGGCGGATCGACCGTCCGGCCCGGCCATCGATATAGGCCGTCCGTCGGCGCTACCCCCTCGGTGGGTAGCGCCGGGGCCGACCTGTCGCAACAACCGGGAGGTCGCGTGTACCTGGGTGCACTCGAATTCGACATCCTGCTGGGTGATGTGCACTCGCTGAAGGAGAAGCGTTCGGTGATCCGGCCGATTCTGGCCGAACTCCAGCGCTTCGGGGTGAGCACCGCCGAGGCGGGAGAACACGACCGATACCGCCGGACCCTGCTCGGGGTGGCGATGGTATCGGCCGGAATGGACCATCTGACGGCCGTGCTCGATCGATGCGAGCGGCATGTCGCGGCACGTCCGGAGTTACAGTTGCTGGCAGTACGCCGGCGCGTCTTCGGACCCGAGGACTGACCGGCCGCGAGTGATATCAGCGGTGGCCGCGGTCCGTGCCGCAGTGTTGTCACACGGACCGTCCCACCGTCGCTGAAAAGGAAAGGAGCGGCCATGGTGGATCAAGCCAGGGCACGCCGGCTCGCCAAGCGGATCTCCGCGATCGTGGCCACGGCAATCGAATACGAGATCAAGGATCCGCGTTTGCGTTTCGTCACCGTCACCGATGCGCGGGTGACCGGAGATCTGCACGATGCGACCATCTTCTACACGGTGATGGGTGAAACCGTCGACGCCGAACCCGACTACTCGGCTGCGGCCGCCGGTCTGGAAAAGGCTAAAGGGGTACTGCGTTCCAAAGTGGGCGCGGGTACCGGGGTGAAATTCACTCCCACCCTGAGCTTCGTCCTGGATACCGTGCCCGACGCGGCGCGGCAGATGGAGGATCTGCTGGCCCGGGCCCGGGCCGCCGACGACGAAGTCGCGCGAGTGGCCGCGGAGGCGACCCCCGCGGGCGACGCCGATCCGTACAAGACACCACGCGACGACGACTGAGTCGTGGCGATATGACCACAACCGGTGCCGGTGTCGATTACACAGCGGCTGTCGGGGCCCTGGAGAGCGCGCGTTCGGTGACCGTCCTGTGCCATGTCCAGCCCGACGCCGATACGCTGGGCAGCGGTCTGGCCCTGGCGGCGGTACTGGACCGCCGGGGCGTACCGGTGCGGGTGTCCTTCGCCGACCCGGCGGAACCGGCCGCGAGCTTGCGCACGCTGCCCGGGGCGCGGTTCCTGGTGGCGCCCGCCGAGGTGCCCGACGAGGTCGATCTGCTGGTCACCGTGGACTGCGGCAGCGCGGGCCGGCTCGGCGCCCTCGCCGACCGGTTGCCCGGGGCGGCAAGGACTCTGGTGATCGACCACCATCGGTCCAACACCCTGTTCGGGGACATCAATCTGATCGATCCCGACGCCGTATCCACCGCCAGCGTCATCACGGCGTTGCTGGACGCGTGGGGCGAGCCGATCGACGCCGATATCGCGCACTGCCTGTTCGCCGGGCTGGCCACCGACAGCGGGTCCTTCCGCTGGGTGACCCCCGGTACGCACGCCTTGGCCGAACGTCTGCTCGCCACCGGTATCGACGGTGCCGCCATCACCCGCACCCTGATGGACACCCATCCCTTCGCGTGGTTGCGGATGTTGTCCACTGTGCTCGCCTCCGCCAGCCTCGACAGCTCGGCTCACGATGGGACCGGTCTGGTCGCGGCGTTCGTGACGGCCGCCGACCTCGCGGAGGTGCGCCAGGAGGAGGCCGAGAGCGTGGTCGATATCGTGCGAGCGACCGCGGAGGCCGGGATCGCGGCGGTGTTCAAGGAGGCCGGGCCGGCCGGCGAACGGCGACGCTGGACGGTATCGCTGCGTTCCAAGGACGCCGGTCCCGCCGGTGGCGACGGCGCCGATGTCGCCGCGATCGCCACCGATCTGGGTGGCGGCGGTCACCGCTATGCGGCGGGGTACACCACCTATGGGGAGCCGGCGGAGATCCTGGCGCAGCTGCGCGCGGCGTTGGGCTGATAATCGAGCGGGTGACCGTGGGCGCGGTCGCTACGCTCGACCGGGGTGCGCGGCACGCGTGCGGTGGGTACGGACAGAAAGCGATCGATGCACACGGAGGTGACCGGGGCACCGGCCCCGGCAGTGACGGCCGGACCGCGCCGGATCCTGGGCCTGGCCCTGCCGACCCTCGGTGTGCTGGTGGCCGAGCCGATCTATCTGCTGTTCGATCTCGCGGTGGTCGGCCGCCTGGGTGCGCTGGCCCTCGCGGGGCTGGCCGTCGGCGGACTGGTTCTCGCGCAGGTCAGTTCGCAGCTGACCTTCCTCGCCTACGGTACGACCGCCCGATCGGCGCGCCGGCACGGCGCGGGCGACGAGCCCGGCGCGGTGGCGGAGGGTGTGCAGGCGAGCTGGCTGGCGGGTGCGATCGGACTGGTGATCGTACTGGTGGTGCAGGTGGCCGCGGTGCCGATCACCGATGCCGTCGCCGGGGACGCGGAGATCGCGGCCGAGGCGCTGGCCTGGTTGCGGATCGCGTTGTTCGGGGTGCCGCTGATCCTGCTGTCGATGGCCGGGAACGGATGGATGCGCGGCGTACAGCAGACGCGGCGTCCGTTGACCTATGTGATCCTGGGTCTCGGCCTGTCGGCGGTGCTGTGCCCGCTGCTGGTACACGGTCTCGCCGGGATGCCGCGACTGGGTCTGCCCGGGTCGGCGGTGGCGAATGTGGTGGGCCAGGCGGTGACCGGCGGGCTGTTCCTGATCGCGCTCCTGCGGGCCCGGGTACCACTCGCGCCGCATCCGTCGGTGATGAAGGCGCAGTTGATCCTGGGGCGTGATCTGATCGCCCGCAGTCTTGCCTTCCAGGCCTGTTTCGTCTCGGCCGCCGCGGTGGCCGCCCGGTTCGGGGCGGCGTCGGTGGCGGCGCATCAACTC
>JABFXT010000147.1 GCA_013361595.1 Nocardia sp.
GGCCGTGGATCCACGGCGGCTGCGCCGAGCCGGACAACTGCTGCTCGACCGGCACGCGAACCTGCGCACCGCATTCGTCGCCGACGCCGGACCCGTACAGGTGGTCGACGACGACGCCGAGGCGCCCTGGACCGAGCTCGACCTGTCCGGGCTCGACGAGCGGGCCCGGGAACGCGAGTGGGAGCTGCTGATGGCCGCGGACCGGGCGACCCGGTTCGACCCGGCGCGCGCCCCGCTTCTGCGCTGGATGCTGGTCACCACCGGGCCGCAACGCTACCGGCTGGTGCTGACCAATCATCATCTGCTGCTCGACGGCTGGTCGCTACCGCTGCTCGTGCGCGAGCTGGTGGTGCTCTACGCGACCGACGGTGATATCGCGGCGCTGCCCGAGACCGCCCCCTATCGCGACTTCCTGGAGTGGCTCGCCGAACAGGACCGGGCCGCGTCGCTCGAGGCCTGGCGCCGCGAATTCGACGGGGCCGACGAGCCGACGCTGCTGGCGCCCGCGGATTCCGGCCGGCGATACACCCGGTCCCGCGATGTGTTCGGCGAACTGACCGAGGAACGAACCGCGGCGCTGACCGAGCTCGCCCAGGCCAGGGGCGTCACTCTCAACACAGTCCTGCAGACGGCATGGGCGATCGTGCTGGGTTCGGCGACATCCCGCGCCGACGTGACATTCGGATCGACCGTTTCCGGACGTCCCGCACAGATTCCGGGTATCGAAACGATGATCGGGCTGTTCGTCAATACGGTGCCGGTGCGGGTCCGGCTCGACCCCGCCGCGAGCCTGGGACAGCTGCTCGACCGGGTCCAGGCGGAGCAGGCCGCCCTGCTCGATCACCATCAGGTGGGCCTTGCCGAAATCGAGCAGATCACCGGCCCGGGTGCGGTGTTCGACACGATGACGGTGTTCGAGTCCTATCCGGTCGATCGGGGTGGGCTGACCGCGGAGACCGAGATCGCGGGCGTACGCGTGGCCGGTGTGACCGGTATCGACGCCGCCCACTATCCGCTGGGGGTGGTCGCGCATATCGATACGCGACTACACCTGCGGATCAAATACCTGCCCGAACTGTTCGACCGCGACGATATGGCGGCGACGCTGCACCGGGTCCTGCGGGTGCTGGACCTCATCACCGCCGACCCGGATCTGCCACTGGCCCGGCTGGAGCTGCTCTCGCCGGCCGAGTACCGGGAGCTGACGCGGGTGGCGGGTGCGCCGCCCGCGCCGGAGCGCGCACTACCGGAACTGCTGGCGGCGGGACAGGATCCGGCGGCGGTCGCGGTGGTGTGCGGGCAGCGCCGGTGGACCTACGGCGAGCTCGATGCGGAGTCGAACCGGTTGGCGCGGTTGCTGATCGGCCGGGGCGCCGGGCCGGAGACCGGCGTCGCGGTGGGGTTGCCCCGGTCGGTCGAGTCGGTGCTGGCGGTATGGGCGGTGGCCAAGTCGGGGGCAGCGTTCGTACCGGTGGACCCGACGTACCCGGCCGGCCGGGTCGCGCATATCCTCACCGATTCCGGTGTGGTCTCCGGAATCACGCTGTCGCACTGGCGGGATCGGCTGCCCGGGATGGTGCGATGGGCGGTGCTCGACGAACCGGCCGTCGCGGCGGAGATCGCGGCCCTGCCGGCGACGCCGGTGACCGACGCGCAGCGAACGCGGCCGGTGCGGGTCGACCAGGCGGCGTATGTGATCTACACATCCGGCTCGACCGGTGTGCCCAAGGGTGTGGTGGTATCGCATCGGGGGCTGGCGAATCTGGTGGCCGAACAACGTGCGCGATTCGCGGTAGGCCCCGGCGCGCGGGTGCTGCATATCGCTTCACCGAGTTTCGACGCGGCCGTCCTGGAACAGCTGTGCGCGTTCACGTCGGGTGGCCGGCTCGTGATAGCGCCGCCCACTGTCCACGGCGGCGCCGAACTGGCGGAGCTCCTGGCGCGGGAGCGCGTGACCCATGCCGCGCTGACGCCCACGGTCCTGGCGACGATGGATCCGGCCGGGCTGGACGATCTCGCGAATATCGTGCTCGGCGGCGAGACGCCGCCACCGGAACTGGTGGCGCGGTGGGCGCCGGGCCGCACGATATCCAATACCTACGGTCCGGCGGAGGCCACGATCGAGACCGATGCCAGTGCGCCGATGATGCCCGGTGCGGCAGTGACGATCGGCGGTCCGATCCGCGGGGTCGGCCAGGTGGTCCTCGACGCCCGGTTGCGGCCGGTGCCGGTCGGGGTGGTCGGTGAGTTGTATCTGGCGGGTCCGGGTCTGGCTCGCGGCTACCACAACCGGACGGGCCTGACCGCGGCGCGGTTCGTCGCCGATCCCTTCGCCGGACCGGGACAGCGGATGTATCGGACCGGGGATCTGGTGCGCTGGCTGCGGTCACCGCACGGCAGTCCGGCGCTGGATTATGTGGGCCGGGCGGATTCCCAGGTCAAGGTCCACGGCGTCCGTATCGAAATCGGTGAGGTCGAATCGGTTCTGGGGGCCTGTCCGGGGGTGGCCGCGGCGGCGGCGGCCGTGCACCGGGACGCCGCGAACGGAGGCCGGTTGATCGGATATGTGGTGGCCGAGCCCGGCGTGGATATCGACCCGGCCGCGGTCCTCGCCTACGCCGCCGAGCAGCTGGCTCCGCAAACGGTGCCGGTGACAGCGGTGGTACTCGACGCGCTGCCGGTGACCGCGAACGGCAAACTCGATCGCACCGCACTGCCCGCACCCGAGTTCGGGACGGGCCGAACCGATTTCCGGGCGCCGGCGACCGAGGCGGAGGAAACACTGGCGCGCCTGTTCGCGGAGGTGCTGGGACTCGACGAGGTCGGGCCGGACGATTCGTTCTTCGCGCTCGGCGGGGACAGCATCATGTCGATCCAGCTGGTGACCCGGGCCAGGGCCGCGGGATTGCTGTTCTCCACCAGTGCGGTGTTCGACCACAGAACGGTGGCCGGGCTGGCGCGGATCGCGGTGCGCGACGCGGGTTCGGCGGTGGCCGCCCGGCCGGCCGAACTGCCCGGCGGCGGAGTGGGGCCGGTACCGCTGACACCGATCATGTGCTGGATGTTCGAGCGGGGCAGTTTCGACCGCTTCTGCCAATGGGTGCTGCTGACGCTGCCGGAAGGTATCGATACCGCGGGTATCAGCGCCACCGTCCAGGCGGTGATCGATCACCACGATATGTTGCGGGCCCGGCTGTACCCGGACCCCGCGCATCCGTCGGGCCGGGGGTTGCGGGTGCAGGCGAGCTCGATGTCGGCCGCCGGACTGATCCGGCGTGTGCCGGTGGAGGTGGCGCCGGACAGTGCCGCGTTCGCCGCGCTCGTCGGATCCGAGGCGAACGCGGCGGCCGAGCGTCTCGACCCCGACGCGGGAATCGTGCTGCAACTGGTGTGGTTCGAGTGGTCCGGACAGCCGGGTCGGCTGCTCGTGGTCGCACACCATCTGGTGATCGACGGTGTGTCGTGGCAGATCCTCGTTCCCGACCTCGCTTCCGCGTGGGCCCAGGTGAGTGCCGGGCACCGGCCCCGGCTCACATCCGTCGGTACGTCGATGCGCCGCTGGTCGGCCGCGTTGCGGACCGCCGCCGAGAGCCGCGACGAACTGGAACTCTGGCGGTCCACCCTCGCCGCCGACGATCCACCGATCGGCTCCCGTCCGCTCGACCGCGACGTGGACGTACAGGCCACCGCCGCCGCCGTTACGGTGACGTTGTCCACCGCGGTGACCCGCGACGTACTCACCACCCTGCCCCGTGCATTCCATGCCAATGTGGACGACGCCCTCGTCGCGGGGCTCGCGCTGGCGCTGACGCGATGGCGCCGCGACCACGGCGAAACCGGCGCCGAGACCCTGCTCACCCTCGAAAGCCACGGGCGGCACGACACCGTCCTGCCCGGTGCCGATCTCACGCGCACCGTCGGCTGGTTCACCACCACCTATCCCGTGCGGCTCGACCTGTCGGGTACCGATATCGATAACGCGTTCGCCGCCGGGCCGGCCGCCGGGTCGGCGGTCAAAACCGTCAAGGAACAACTCAGAGGGGTACCCGGACACGGAATCGGCTACGGGCTGCTGCGCTATCTCGACCCCGCCACCGCCCGCGTCCTGAGCGCGCTGCCCACACCGCAGGTGAGTTTCAACTATCTCGGCCGGTTCGACACCCTGCCCGCGGCAGCGCGCGACGCCGGGTGGATGCCCGCCGGCGACACCCTCTCGGCGGGCGGGGTGCAGAACCCGGACGCCCCCGTCGCGGCCGTGCTGGGCATCAACGCGGTCACCACCGACACACCCGACGGACCGGCGCTCACCGCCGTCGCGGACTACCCGGCCGGACTGCTCACCTCGGCCGAGGTCACCGACTTCATGGGCCTGTGGCGCGATGCCGTGACCGCGCTGGCCGCCCACGCGGCCCGGCCCGAGGCCGGCGGGCTGACCCCCTCCGACCTGGATCTGGTGGATCTCGACCAGGCCGCGATCGACCGGCTCGAGGCCCGGCGACCGGGACTGGACGATATCTGGCCGCTCACACCGCTACAGCAGGGTTTGCTGTTCCACGCCGAGCTCGCCGCCGGCGATCTCGATGCCTATGTGGTGCAACTCTGCCTGGAACTCGGTGGGCACGTCGACGCCGGCCGGCTGCGGCGTGCCGCGGGGGCTCTCGTCGGGCGGCATCCGAACCTACGGACCGCGTTCGTGCGCGACGGTGCCGGGGAACCGCTCCAGGTGGTGCACCGCCACGTCGAGGTGCCGTTCACCCTGATCGATTCGGCCGACGGTGACGAGCCCGCGATCGCACTCGAACAGATCATGGATGCCGCCCGTCGCGCCG
>JABFXT010000811.1 GCA_013361595.1 Nocardia sp.
CCCACCGATCACCCGTCGACGAGCGGAGAGCATCGTGACCGTCACCCAGCCGAACGCCGACCTCATCGAAACCGAACGGCTGCGCGAGCACATCGCGGCCGCCCTCATCCGGGCGCGGCTGCGCACCGCGGCGCTCACCGATTGTGTGGACGAAGCCGAACTCCGGGCGCAGCATTCCCCGCTGATGAGCCCACTGGTCTGGGATCTGGCCCATATCGGCAGCCAGGAGGAATTGTGGTTGGTGCGCGACGTCGGGGGCCGGGAGCCGGTCCGTCCCGATATCGACGAACTGTACGACGCGTTCAAACACGCCCGCTCGAATCGGCCGCAACTGCCACTGCTGGGTCCCGACGAGGCCCGCGGCTATGTCGGTACGGTGCGCGACAAGGTATGGGATGTCCTGGACCGCAGCCCGCTGCGAGGCAACGAGCTGGTCGCGGGTGGTTTCGCCTTCGGCATGATCGCCCAGCACGAACAGCAGCACGACGAGACCATGCTCGCCACCCACCAGCTGCGGACCGGGGCGCCGGCGCTCACCGCGCCCGCCCCACCCAACGCCGCTGTGCCGGTACGCGGCGAGGTGGTGATCCCGGCAGGCGAGTTCGTCATGGGCACCTCCACCGACCCCTGGGCACTGGACAACGAACGACCGGCCCATCCGGTGCACGTGCCCGCCTTCGCGATCGACGCCGCGCCCGTCACCAACGCGCAATACCTGGCGTTCGTCGCCGACGGCGGCTACGAGCGGCGGGAACTGTGGTCCGAGCGCGGCTGGGCACATCGCCGCGAAGCCGGGCTCACCGCACCGCAGTTCTGGGAACGTGATGCCGACGGGCAGTGGTGGCGGCGGGTGTTCGGGGCGCTCCGCCCGCTGCGGCCGGAACAACCGGTGGTGCACGTGTGCTGGTTCGAGGCGCAGGCCTACGCGAACTGGGCCGGTAAACGGCTGCCCACCGAAGCGGAATGGGAGAAAGCAGCCCGCTACGACCCGGAGGCCGGACGCACCCGCGCCTACCCGTGGGGCGATACGGAACCCGGGCCCGGTCTGGCCAATCTCGGTCAGCGTCATCTCGAGCCCGCCGATATCGGCGCCTACCCGGCCGGTGCTTCGCCCGCGGGCGTGCACCAGCTGATCGGCGACGTCTGGGAGTGGACCTCCTCCGGATTCGATCCCTATCCCGGATTCCGGGCCTTCCCCTACCGGGAGTACTCCGAAGTGTTCTTCGGCGGTGACTACCGGGTGCTGCGCGGGGGTTCCTTCGGAACCGACACCGTCGCCTGCCGGGGTACCTTCCGCAACTGGGACCATCCGATCCGCCGGCAGATCTTCGCCGGGTTCCGGCTGGCTCGCACCGTGGACCCGGAAGAGTTCTGATGTGCCGCCATCTCGGCTATGTGGGCACCCCGGTACCGGTGGGCGATATGCTGACCCGCGGCCCGCACTCCCTGCGCACCCAGGCGTGGGCGCCGCGGGAGATGCGCGGCGGCGGCACGATCAACGCCGACGGGTTCGGGGTCGCGTGGTGGGGGCCGGACGCCGCTTCGGTCACCCGCTACCGCAATGCCGATCCGATCTGGACCGATCCGGCGGTCGACGAGGTATTGCCACAGCTGACCTCGCACGCGGTCCTGGGCTCGGTGCGTTCGGCGACCGTCGGTATGCCGTTGGAACGTTCGGCGTGCGCGCCGTTCCTGTGGGATCGGTGGGCGTTCAGCCACAACGGCGTGGTGCCGCGGTGGCGTTCGGTGCTCACCGCCGTCCTCTCCGATCTGGATGTCGCCGCCACCCGCGCCGGAATGACCCGACGCTACGAGACCAGCCATCTGCTCGAGGCCGAGGCACTCACCGATTCGGCCGCGTTGTGGGTGCTGCTGAGCCGGTTGCTCGACCCCGAACCGCCGGCGGGGCTGGCCGAAACCCCCGGCACCGCATTGCGTCTGCTCGTCACCGGCGTCCTGCACCACGCTCCCGACGCCCGGGTGAACCTGCTGCTCGGCGACGGTAGGCGGTTGTGGGCCACCACCTGCTACCACTCGCTGTACGCCCTGATCGGCGACGAGTTCGCCGTGCTGGCCTCCGAACCCTATGACGACGACGCCCGGTGGCAGCTGCTGCCGGACCGGAGTCTCGTCCACGCCGAACCCGGCGGGCTGAGCATCGACAACCTCGAGCTCGGCCGATCCACCGCGACCGAAAGCCTGCCCCGATGACCCAGCCGATCGTGGAAGTCCATCTCACCGACGCCGATCTCACCGAGGCGCTGCGCACCGATGCCCGCCGCGGACTCACCGCACGCCCGAAGTGGCTGCCCCCGAAGTGGTTCTACGATGCCCGCGGCAGCGAACTGTTCGAGCAGATCACCGCGCTGCCCGAGTATTACCCGACCCGCACCGAACGGGCCCTGCTGGAATCGGTGGCCGGCGCGATCGCCCGCACCGCGAAAGCGGAGGTCCTGGTCGAGCTGGGGTCCGGTTCGGCGGCCAAGACCCGGATCCTGTTGAACGCCCTCACCTCGGAGGGCCCGCTCACAACCTATGTACCGCAAGATGTCTCGGCGACGGCGCTGCGCGCTTCCGCGACGGAGGTGGCCGCGGAATTTCCGAGCCTGGCGGTACACGGGGTGGTCAGCGATTTCACCGACACGCTCGGCGCGCTGCCGCGCGGTGGACGTCGAATGATCGCGTTCCTCGGCGGCACCATCGGCAATATGGTCCCCGATGAGCGCGCCGAATTCCTGACGGGTATCCACGATGTACTGGAACCGGGCGAGCAACTGCTGCTGGGTGCCGGGCTGGTCGTCGATCCGGAGGTCATGGTCCCCGCTTACGACGACGCCGCCGGGGTCACCGCGGAATTCAACCGTAATGTGCTGCGGGTTCTCAATTCCCGGCTCCGAGCCGATTTCGACCCGGAATCCTTCCGCCATATCGCGCACTGGGATCCGGACAACGAATGGATCGAGATGCGGTTGGCGGCGACCCGGGAAATGAACGTCACGGTCGCCGATCTCGGTTTCACCGCGCGTTTCGCGCAGGGCGAGCAGATCCGTACCGAGATCTCCGCGAAGTTCCGTATTCCGGGACTGGACAGCGAACTACGGGCCGCGGGATTCGTGCTGGAACACGCGTGGACCGATCCCGACGACCGTTTCGCTCTCGTCCTCGCGGCCCGGGTCTGAGGCCGGAATCGGATTCCGGCACCCGGATGTCCCCCGGACCACTCGTTCTCCGGGGGACGCTCGTCGTCCTGGAGGTCCGGTTCGGACGCCGCGAGGTGCCCGGCGAAACCGTCGAGCAGCGCCTCCGCATCGGTGCGGCGGCCGCAGATCAGTGCAGGCGGTTCTGCGCCGGCTCCAACCCGACCCGCAGCAGCAATTCCACGGCATCGGCGGCCTGCTCGACCACCGTGGGCAGTTCTCTGCGCTCGGCCGACGAAAACGGTTTGAGCACGAAATCGGCCGGATCCTGCCGGCCGGGCGGACGCCCGATACCGATCCGGGTGCGGAGATAATCCTTGGTGGTCAGGGCACCGGACACCGACCGCAAACCGTTGTGCCCGCCCTCGCCGCCGCCACGCTTGAGCCTGATCTCACCGAACGGGAGATCCAGTTCGTCGTGCACGACGACGACCTCGGTCGGCGGAACCGAGAAGAACCGGACCAGCGCCGCTACCGGGCGGCCGGACAAATTCATGAACGAACGTGGTTTCGCGATCAGTACCTGACGTCCGTCCAACCGGGCCTGCAACAGATCGGCACCCGATTTCTTATGGGCGGTGAACCGGCCGCCGACCCGCTCCGCGAGCGAATCGGCGACCAGAAAGCCCACATTATGCCGGGTCCGCTCATACGCGGGACCCGGATTGCCCAAGCCGACGACGAGCGCCGGCGCGGTATCGGCCATCGAAGCGGGGCCGGGTTCCTATTCGGCGCTCTCGCCCTCGGCGACCTCGGCCTCGGGCTCCGGCTCGGCGGCGCGGGGCTCGACGACGTTCACGATGAGCGCCTCCGGGTCACCGGCCAGCTCGACACCCTTGGGCAACACGATGGCGCCCGCGGTGATCTGGGTGCCCACCTCGGCACCGGCGACGGAGACCTCGATGGCCTCCGGAATGTTCAGTGCATCGGCCGAGACGGAAATGGTGGTGGCCTCCTGGGTGACCAGGGTCCCGGGGCCGGCCTCACCGGTGAGCGTGACCGGAACATCGGCGGTGACCGCCTCGCCCCGCTGCACGATCAGCAGGTCGGCATGCTCGATGTAACGGTGGATCGGATGCACGACGACCGACTTGGTCAGCGCCAGCTGCTTCTTGCCCTCGATGTTCAGGTTCAGCACCGCGTTGGTGCCGTGCTGACGCAGGATGGCCGCGAACGACAGCGCGTCCAGCGACAGATGCTGCGGGTCCGACTGATGCCCGTACAGCACAGCCGGCACGTTGCCCGCGCGGCGGGTACGGCGCGCTGCGCCCTTGCCGAACTCGGTGCGGATCTGCGCTTCGAGAAGGTTGACGTCGGACATGACTGGATAACTCCTACGGCTCTACCGGACTGGTGGGCGGTGCCAGGGTAATCGCGCCCCTGGTCGGTTGGTCTGCTCGTCAGGCGAAGACCGATCGGAGGCGGCCGGAAGCCGCGCCGCGTCGATCACGGTGCCGCAGAAATGCGAACCCTCGCCGAGACAACCCGAATACTGTAACTCGAGCGCCGCATAACTCCTGAATCGGGTGGGCTGTGTTTATTTGCCCCGCCTTCGGCGGGGCGGGCGGGGCCCTCGTGACCCCGGTTCTTCACTCCTGCGCTCCTCCGCTTCGCTCCCCCGCTCCGTCGC
>JABFXT010000230.1 GCA_013361595.1 Nocardia sp.
GCGGGAGCCCACGGTCGCCGCGATAGAGGGCCGCGACCCGCTCGATCGGCCGACCCTGGGTATCCAGCCCGCGGCGCACCACCCGGAACAGCGGAACGGCCGGGCGGCAGCCGAGCAGCCCGGCTTCGCGGGGCGCGGCGAGCACGGTCTCGATCCGTTCGGTGGCACCGCCGTATTCGACACCGGAATCGCCGATCGTCGCCGCCAGCGAGCCGAGCGGGTCGAAACCCGCGCGCAGCCAGCCGAATCGGTCCAGCGACAGATCGATCCGCTCCAGCGCGATCGGGTCGCCGTCGGCGTGCAACAGGCGTTCCAGCGTCATGATCGGTGTCCGCAGCGGGAGTTCGAGGTCCCGGGCGATCTCGGCGTCGGCCTCGCCGTCCTCCCAGGACAGCAGACTGCGCACCACTCCGGGACCGTCCTCGACGGAGGGCTCGGGGGCCAGCGGGCGGACCACTTTGGGGCGAGCCAGGACGGTGCCCCGGCCCTGTCTGCGGATGCGGCCCTCCACCGCGAGATCGCGTAGGGCGTGACGGACTGTTTCCCGGGCGACCCCGAATCGGCCGGCCAGTTCCCGTTCGGCGGGTACCCGGTCGCCGGGGCGTAGTTCGCCGAGCATCGTGTCCAGTTCGGCACGAACCCGGTAAACCTTCGACAGGGCGGTGATTCCCGGCACCGCCGCTGTCCCTGTGTCGAGGTCTCGGTGCGCCGATACGACGCCTACGGCCTCTTCCGTCTGCCTCATGGCAGAAACTACCTCCAATTGGCCTGTACCGATGGATTAACCGGGCATTCGCCGTACGGTTCCATTCGGTCTAGGCCATTCGACAATCTGCAGTCTTTCGCGTGCCCTACTCGGAGGTTCGACGACGTCCAGCGGACTGGACGTGGCGGTGATCCGCCGAACCCCTACTGCACCGGCAACCGCCGGCGCCCGCCCGCGACCTCGGCGATCAAATCGGTGTAACCGTCGACGAGTTCGGCGAGGTGGTACCAGTGCCGGTGCGTCCGGTCACTACGAACTCCGTCGGCCTCGATCGCTTGATTCGCGGCCACCCAGCTGTGTGCCATCCGGTCGATGACCGCGCCGAGACTCTCGGTGTGCAACGAGGCCCCGTTGCGATGTTGCGGCATCTTCCGGGTGATCCAGTCGTTGATCTCTTCGACGAGTTGCACACGGCGACAATCTATTTCGGCGATCTCCGCCATATCACGAATCTGTGCGCGGCGTTTGTGCAGTTCGACCAGTGCGTGCGCGAAGCGCAGCAGCACACGCTCCTGGAACCGCCGCCCCTGGAAGGCGCACAGTAGTTGTGGCGCAGTCGGCAGGGTCCCCAGAGTGGGTGCACTCATCCGCACCCCTCGAACTCACCCGGCACCATCACACTCTGTACCAACATGATCGGCTCTCGATTCGGTAATCCCGGACATCGGATCGTTGTTCACAACAAGGCTAGCTGGATCATGCTCTTACATATGCAAGAACACAAGACTTCGATACGCAATGTTGCGAACAGCGTCCTGCGCAAGCCTAACGATCCCTTCCGCGAGACCCGGCACGGTCCCACCGAAAACGCGTACCCGCCATGATCGTTCCCGACGGCGGTCCGAATCCCCGCCGCCCCGAACCATACCCGTCACATCGCCGAGACCAGGCGCGACGACGCGATACGCGACCACATCGCAACCGTGCCGAGATATAGCCGCACCACACAGCGGAAACCATACCGATCCCTATGGTGCTGCGGCACAAGCACCCCGGGCACATCGCCCACCGTAACGAGTCCACGGGCGACCGCCGGCGCACACCCTTTCCGGGCCCCCAGCGAGCGAACGGTCGCACAGCGGCGATGCACACTCAAACGCACAGCGACGGTTGCCAACAGTTTGCCAGCTCGTTCGGATGCCCTGCCCCCGGTCCATTTCCGGATTCGGGGCCCATCCCGGGTCACGCACGGGCCGGTATCCGATCGCCACGGCCGGTCGCCGATCCCCCCGCGCCATGCGGTATGGATTCTCTGGAGAATTGTCGCCGAGGATGTGGACCCCGATGAGCAGTGCCCCAGACCCCCGAGCCGCCGCCGCGCGCGCGGCCGCCGCGCTCACCGGCCCCGGTGGACCGTTCGAACTGTCGACCGAGACGGTGCTCGGCGCCCCGCTCGCGGTCCGGCGGGATCGACACCGCTCACTGCGCGAACTGCTCGACGCCTCACAATCCTGGGGTGACCGCGACTACCTGGTCACCGCGGACCGCCGCATCTCCTTCACCGAGCACGCGGCGGCAGCCCACGCGCTGGCCCGGGCACTGGCGGAGCGATACGGCATCGGCCCCGGCGACCGGATCGGCATCCTGGCCGCCAACGGCCCCGAATGGGTGATCACCTTCTGGGCGGCCCAATGTCTGGGCGCGGTCGCGGTCGCGTACAACGCGTGGTGGGCCGCCCCGGAGATCGAATACGGAATCCGGCACACCGAACCCGCGGTCGTCGTCGCGGACGCGAAACGTGCCGCGCCGGCCGCCGCCACCGGGGTACCCGTCCTCACCACGTCCGAAGATGTGCCGCGGCTCATCGCCGACCATCCGGGCACCGCGCCGGTGGCGCCGGTCGCCGAGGACGATCCGGCGGTCGTCCTCTATACCAGTGGGACCACCGGCCGTCCCAAGGGTGTGGTGCACACCCACCGCAATCTGATCGCGATCGCCGATTACCACCGCTACACCGATGCGCTCGGCGCGGCACTGGCCGGCCGCGCGCACCGGGAACCGAGCGATAAGCGGTTTCTGCTCACCTCACCCCTTTTCCATATCGCCAGCCTGCACAACCTCGCGATTCCCCGGCTGGGTACCGGAGCGGCGGTCGTCCTGCACACCGGGGCCTTCGACGCCGAACGGGTGCTGACGCTGATGGCGCGGGAGCGGGTGACCAACTGGGGTGCGGTGCCGACCCTGGCCGCCCGTCTGCTGGAGCACGATCTACACGGATACGACCTCTCGGCGCTCACCTCGCTGTCACTGAACGCCGCTCCCGCCTCCCCGGCTTTCCAGCGACGGCTACGAGACCGGCTGCCCGGCACCGGAATCGCGCTGACGACCAGCTACGGCCTCACCGAGAGCGGCACCGCCGCCACCGTCGCGACCCCCGCGGAACTCGCCGGCGATCCGGATACCGTGGGACGCCCGATCCTGGGCGTATCCGTCGAGATCCGCGATCCCGCCGGGGTTCCCGTGTCCGAGGGCATCGAAGGTGAGATCTGGGTTCGCAGCCCGTATGTGATGCTCGGGTACTGGCGGGACGAGACGGCCACCGCCGCGGCCGTCGACAGCCGGCGCTGGCTGCGGACAGGTGATTTCGGCACTCTCGCCGACGGTGCACTCCGGATGGCCGGGCGCCGTACCGATCTCATTCTGCGCGGCGGAGAAAACGTGTATCCCACCGAGATAGAGAACGTGCTCGACGAACATCCGGCCGTGCGCGAATCCGCCGTGCTCGGAGTGCCCGACGACGATCTGGGGCAGCGGGTCGCGGCAGTGGTGGTGACCGACGATCCGGATGCTCTGGCTGCCGACGAGCTCCGCGCGTTCACCGCCGAACGCCTCGCGTATTTCAAGGTTCCGGAGCGCTGGACGATCACCGCCGCGCCCCTCCCCCGCAATACGACCGGAAAGGTGCTGCGCCGCGAGATCACGCCGTGAGCACCTGATTGTGACCACTGCCGGTCCCGCGTCGGGCCTTTCCTCGATATTGTGGCTCGAAGGAGGTGCGGCGGACGAGAACACGCGATGGTCAGGGCCGTACCGCTCGACGCGAAAGGGATGACATGGCAGGCAAACGCACCGTCCTCACGGCGGGCCTGCGCCGGCTCTCGGTGCTACTGCTGGAGATGCGCGACGACGCCGGACTGAGCAAAGAGGACGTCAGCGCCCGGACCGGGATCAATGTGACCACCCTGTATCGCATCGAGACCGCGCAGGCCCGGCCGCAGCGCCGCACCCTCATGACCATGCTGGACCTCTACGGAGTCGAGCAGAACCGGCGCGACGAAGCTCTGGAGCTGCTGTCGGACGCCCAGAAGCCCGGTATGTCACGGCCGTACGAGGCGAGCCTTTCGGAGGTGTACGCCGCGTACATCAATTTCGAATCGGTGGCGCTGTCGGCCCGGCACTATCAGACCTCGTTCATTCCCGGACTGCTGCAGACCGAGCAGTACGCGATGGCCGTGATCGATACGTGCATGCCGAAACTCGAGGCCTCGGATCTGGAACGCCGGGCGCGGGCCCGGATGGACCGGGCGGCGGTCCTGGCCAAGGACGAGCCGCTCGAATTATGGGTGGTGCTCGACGAAGCCGCCATCCGCCGGATCGTCGGCGGCCCCGAGGTCATGAGCGGCCAGTTGCGCCGGTTGGGTGAGGCGACCAAACGCAAGAACGTGATTCTGCAGATCCTGCCGTTCGACGCCGGCGCGCATCCGGGGATGGCCGGTTCCTTCACGATTCTCGATTTCCCGGACCCCACCGATCCCGAACTGGTCTATGTCGAGGGTATTTCCGGCGATGCCCTGGTCGAGGGCCATACGGAGATCCGGCGATTCGGGGTGATGTTCGACCAGCTGCGGGCGATGGCGCTGAGCCCCCGGGACTCCGCGGTCGTGATCGCCGAAGCGGCGGCGGCCGCGGAGGCGCTGGCCTGACCTGGTGAACCGGCGGTGAAATAGGAGTCCGGGCCCGATCGAGTGGGTATCCAGTCCGGGACTGTCCGATTCACGGCTCGTACGGCCACTGCGGGGATGAGGGGTTCTCTTGGCAGACGTCACCGAC
>JABFXT010000170.1 GCA_013361595.1 Nocardia sp.
CCGGGTCCCGGCCGCCGCCGACGATATCGCCGCCGGCGACCGCTGGCTGCTCGACCAGGGCGTCGCCGCGCACGATACGGTGATCGCGGCGGATTCCGCGGGTGGGCACCTGACTCTGGATCTACTGCTGGAGAACGCGCGGCGCGGCGCCGCGCAACCTGCCGCGGTCGCCCTGTTCTCCCCGCTGATCGATCTGACCTTCACCCTCGCCGCCGCGCAGGAACGCCACCGGCGCGATCCGGTGATCTCCGCCCACGCCGCCCGGCGCCTACCGCGCGCCTACACCCACGGTCACGCCGACGACGCGCCCCGGCTCCGGCTCGAGATCGCGGCGGGTACGGCACTACCGCCGATACTCGTTCAGGCCGGCGGCGCGGAAATGCTCAGCGCCGACGCCCGCCACCTGCACGACATGGTCGAGGCCGCGGGCGGTGACTGCACGCTCGAGATATGGCCGGGGCAGGTCCACGTCTTCCAGGCTCTCCCCCGGTTCACCCCGGAAGCCGATCTCGCCCTGGACCGGAGCGCCCGGTTCCTGTGTGCCGCCCTGTTCTCGCACGCCCCGCGGAAAGTGAGCTGACATGTTCGGACTCGATGCGTTGCTACCCTTCGGCCCTACCTCGCGCAGCCGCGGGGCGCGGGCGGTGGTGACCGGCGCGGGTAGCGGTATCGGCCGCGCCTTCGCCCAAGAGCTCGCGGCCCGCGGCGGCCGCGTGGTCTGCGCCGATATCGACGAAGCCCGGGCGGCCGAGACGGTCGCCTCGATCGAACGGGACCATCCCGGGGTCGCATACGCGTTCCGCTGTGATGTGGCACGCCGCGAAGATGTGGAGATCCTCGCCCGATACGCCGATTCGGTCCTGGACGGCCCGGTGAGCCTGGTGATCAACAATGCCGGTGTCGGGATCGGTGGAAAGCCGGTGGGCGATATCGGATTCGCCGATTGGGAATGGGCACTCGGTATCAACCTGTGGGGTGTGGTGCACGGCTGCGAGATCTTCGCACCGCGGCTGCGGGCCGCCGGCCGCGGCGGAATCATCAATGTGGCCTCGGCCGCCGGGTTCGCCGCGGCACCGTCGATGGCGGTCTACAACACCTCCAAGGCGGGCGTACTCGCACTGTCGGAGACCATGGCCGCGGAGTTCAGCGGTACCGATATCGCGGTCACCGTACTCTGCCCGACCTTCGTCCGGACGAATGTCGCCCGGGACGGCCGGATCACCGCGGGCTCCCGCGATCTCGCCGCCACCCTCATGCGCTGGACCGGGTTCTCGCCCGACCGCGTCGCCCGCCTCACCCTCGACGCGCACGACCGCGGCCGGCTGCATGTGCTCCCCCAGCCCGACGCGCACCTGATCTGGTTGCTCAAACGCGCCTTCCCCGGGCCGTACACCACGGTGGCGGGGCTGCTCGAACGGCTACTGCCGCAGGACGATTCCGCCGCACCGACCACCACACAGAGAACAGGAGTCTGATATGGCGACCATGGACTTCGAGGATATGCTCGGCAAGATCAAGGATCGGCAGTGGGCGCTGGCCGATATCGACTGGGACGCGCCGGGCGCGGAAACCCTCACCACGGAACAACTCGCCCGCCTCAAGCCGTTCATGTCCGATCTGATGTGGATCGAGAACGTCGGCGCGCGCGGTTTCGCCGCGATGGCCAAGAAGGCACCCGACGAGACGCTGCGCGAGATCTACCGGTATTTCCACGCCGAAGAGCAGAAACACGCCAATGCCGAACTGGCGCTGATGCGGCGCTGGGGCATGCTCGACGGTGACGAGATCCCGCAGCCGAATATCAATGTCAAACTGGTGATCGATTTCCTGGACAAATACGCCGACGATATGTCGTTGTCGTTCCTGGGGACGGTGATCCCCATGCTGGAGGTCGCGCTGGACGGCGCGCTGGTCAAATTCATCATGGACGAGATCGAGGATCCGGTGTGCCAGGAGGCGTTCCGGCGTATCAATGCCGACGAATCCCGCCATCTCGCGGTCGATTTCGCGGTGATGGACGTGCTCGGGCATGCGGAGATGCGCAAACTGCTCATCGAACTGGTGGGCGGCTGGGTGAAACCGACCTTCCTCATCGGCGTGCTGAGCTATATGCCGCTGCTGAACAAGATGCGCGACAACATCGTCGCGATGGGTGTGGACGAGAAGAAGTTGTATTCTGCGCTCGAGCGTTACCGCAAAGTCGGTGAGCGCAGCGAATTCGCCCGCCGGCTGCCCATGTACCAGATCGTGAAGATGCACGGGAACTGGGTCGTCGACCGGGGCCACCCCTACCATCTGCTCGCGGATACGCTGGTGAAGGTCACCGGGCGGATACCGCGGCGGCTGCTGCGCAAGGACCCGTCGTGGTCGAAGGAAATCACCTACACCCCCGCCGCGTGACGAGGAAACCCATGACCACGACCAGCACAGCCCCGCTCGATGTCGCCGTGATCGGTGCGGGATTCGCCGGGATCGGCGCGGCCATCCGGCTACGGGACCGGGGGATCACGAATTTCGCGGTCTTCGAACGCGGCGACGCGGTCGGCGGCACCTGGCGCGACAACACCTATCCCGGCGCCGCCTGCGATATCCCGTCCCGGCTCTACTCCTACAGCTTCGCGCCGAACCCCGATTGGTCGCACACCTATTCCGGTAGCGGCGAGATCCTCGGCTACATCGAATCGATGGTCGCGAAATCCGGTATCGGCCCGCATATCCGGTTCCGGCACGACATCACCGCGATGGAATTCGACGAGAATACCGGCACCTGGACCATCTCGATCGCGGGCGCGGAGCCGGTCCGCGCCCGCGCGGTGGTGCTGGCCTCGGGACCGCTCACCGAGCCCGGCTACCCGGATATCCCGGGCATCGACACGTTCACCGGCCACAAGATCCACAGTTCCCGCTGGGACCACGATTACGATTTCGCCGGTAAACGGGTCGCGGTGATCGGCACCGGGGCCAGCGCGGTACAGATCATCCCCGAACTGGTGGAGCGGGCCGGCTCGGTGAAGGTCTTCCAGCGCACCCCCGGGTGGGTCCTGCCCCGGGTGAACCGGCGGACCGGCGCGCTGGCCAAGGAGCTCTACCGGCATGTGCCGGGCGCGGAAACGCTGGCGCGGCAGGCCTGGTACTACGGTCACGAATCGGTGGCGCTCGGCGTCGTCTGGAACACCCCGCTGACCAGGGTGGTCGAACTGGTCGGGCGGGCCCAGCTGCGCCGCCAGGTCGCCGACCCGTGGCTGCGCCGCCAGCTCACCCCCGATTTCCGGGCGGGCTGTAAGCGGCTGCTGATGACCGACGACTACTACCCGGCGCTGCAACGCGACAATTGCAAGCTGATCACCTGGCCGATCGCCCGGATCGCCCCCGACGGTATCCGCACCGCGGAAGGTATCGAGCACCGAGCGGACTGCATCGTGTTCGCCACCGGATTCGACGTGTCCAAGACCGGGACACCGATCCCGATCACCGGCCGCGCCGGCCGGGTGCTCGCCGACGAATGGCGCCGCGGCGCGTACGCCTACCGCAGCGTCACGGTGTCGGGGTATCCGAATCTGTTCCTGACCTTCGGCCCCAACTCCGGTCCCGGGCACAATTCGGCACTGGTGTACATGGAATCGCAGATCGACTACCTGGTCCGGGCGATCGGCATCATCCTGGACCGCGATCTGCGCATGCTCGATGTGCGCCGGGAACGGCAGGACCGCTACAACGCGGCCGTGCAGCGCCGGCTCGGCGCGACCACCTGGAACTCCGTCTGCCGAAGCTGGTATCTCACCGAGGACGGATTCAACGCCACCATGTATCCGGGATTCGCGACGCAGTACCGCAACCAGTTACGCGAGGTGGATCTCGACGACTACACGATGGTGGCGGCGCAGCGGCGGATGACGCCGAGGGTCGCGTCGGTCTCCTAGCCGGCGGCTAGACTCGGATTCTCGAGCCGGGACCACCGGCGCAGGCGGGCGAGGGAGGTGCGGACCATGGCGCGATACCGGATCGACGATCTCGCCCGCGCCGCCGGCACCACATCCCGCAATGTCCGCGCCTATCAGGAACGCGGTCTGCTCCCACCGCCGGCCGACCGGGACGGCCGGGCCAGTATCTACGACGATTCCCATCTGGAACGGCTCCGGTTGATCGACGCGCTGTTGCAGCGCGGTTTCACCACCGCGCATATCGCCGATTTCATCACCAGCTGGGAGACCGGTAAGGACCTCACCGAGGTACTGGGCCTGCAGCACGCTGTCACCGCGAACTGGTCGGAAGAGGAAACCTTCGAGGTCCCCCGGGAATTGCTCGCCACCATCCTCGGCGAGCAGACCGAGGAGCTCGTACAGCAGCTGAGCCGGATGGGGCTGGTCCGGGTGGACGGTGAAACCGTGGTCATCACCGACACCCAGCTGCTCACCGCGTTCACCGAACTACACGAGTACGGGGTGGAGTTGGGGACGCTGATCGCGGTGTATGCCGAGGTCGCGACGCGGATCGACGATATCAGCGGCCTGCTGATCAACGCGGCGAAGAAACATATCGTCGACGAACACGGGCCGGGCTGGCTCCCCGATTCCAACGACGAGATCGCCGCGACGACCCGGATGCTCAACACCATGCGCGAACTCGGTGTCGCCGCGGTGCACACCAGTCTCGCCCGTTCGCTGGATACGACTCTGCGCCGCGAACTCGGCGACTATCTCGCCACCGCCGCCGAACGCGAGCGCGAGCGCCGGGCGGGCCGCGGTCACTGAGACTCCGCGAACGGCAGCCGAACCGGTATGCCGGCGGCGCCCCGGCGGCGCAACAACCCGGTC
>JABFXT010000110.1 GCA_013361595.1 Nocardia sp.
TGAATGTTCAGGACCTGTCCGAAGAATCGCCGCCGGCGCTCGCGGTCGACGATGATCCTCATCGGCCACGATCGTCGGTGGTTGTGCTTCAGCGCAGGAAGGGGACGACCTCGGCGAGTAAGGCTGCGGGCCGGTCGAGCGGGATGATGTGGCCACAGTCCGGGATCACGCGGCCGGCCAGATCGTCGGCCACCGTACTCAGCTGCTGGTGCAGGGCGGATCCCACGCTGCCGGCGCCCAGAGCAAGAGTCGGTACCCGCAGCCGGGAGGCGGCGGCCGCGTCGGCGATCAAGCGCGCATTCTCGGGCATCGCACGGTAATAGGAGAAGCCGCCGCGCAGCGCTTCGGTTCCGGTATACGCGCGTATGAATGCCGCGCGAAGATCGGCCGGGATGCGATCCGGGCCCGTGGTGCCGGCATCGAGGAACCAGCCGATGTATTCGGCTTCGTGGCCTGCCAGGACGTTTTCCGCGAGACCGGGTACCGCGTGGAAGCCGAACCACCAAGGGGGACCGGCAGCGAGGAATTCCTCGGCGCCGGGCAGCGGCATGAGCAGTGATTCCATCAGTACCAGGCGACGCACCCGCTCGGGATGTCCCATCGCGAACAGGAATGCCGCCGGAACGGAGGCGTCCAGTGCCATCACCGAGGCTGCGGTGAGGTCGAAACCGTCGAGCAGGCCCGCGATATCACCGGCGAGCGCCGCCGCGTCGCAGCCCGTGGCGGGGCGGGCGCTGTCACCGAGACCGCGCAGGTCCGGTGCGATCACCAGATAGTCGCGGGCCAGTGCCGGAATCACCCGCTCCCAGACCCGCCGGGTGTGTGGCCATCCATGGAGCAGGACGAGTCCCGGGCCCGACCCGGTGACCGTCACGGCGAGTTCGACGGAATTCACCGTTTTCCGGACTGTCTGTGGCTGTGTCTCGGTGCGCACGCCGCCTCCTGGGTAACCTATAGTGACCACGTCACCATAAGAAAGTGAAAACGAGTGGAACAAGACGGCACTTTCCGGAAGCCCGGTGACCCCGGGGTGACCACCCGGCGCGGAGACCTGTTCGCGCCGGACTGTCCCACCCGGCAGCTTCTCGACCGGCTCGGCAGCAAATGGGTTTCGATGGTCGTGAAGGTGCTGGCCGAGGACAGTCCGGGCACCGTGCGGTTCGCCGCATTGCGCAAGCGGATGCCCGGTGTCTCCCAGAAGATGTTGTCGCAGACGTTGCAAGCGCTGGTGGCCGACGGTCTCGTCACCCGGCACGTCGAAACCACTGTCCCGCCCCAGGTCCACTACGGGCTCACCGAGCTGGGGCTCTCGCTCGAACTGCGGCTCGCGGGGCTGCGGGACTGGGCCGAGACCCATATGCCGGAGATCAGTGCCCACCGGGCTGCCGGGGTGCGGTGAGACCGCCGGGCGCACAGGCGGTCACGGGCGAAGGGGTCCGATCGCGAACGTAGCGGGTCGGATCCGGATCACGCGCACAGCGACGACCGACCGGGCCGGTGTGGCCCAGCGGTATGCCAAACAGCGCAGAGCGCAATATATTTAATTATGAAGATCCTGACCCGATCCATTCGTGTCGCCGATATGTGAACGGCGGGTCGCGGCGAATGAGTACCCGGTCGGGGGGGGGGATGGCCGCCGGTCGATCTTCGATACGATCTGAATCGTCGGGACGATCGCGGTCCCGGATGCGCTTTTAATTCTATTGTGCGCGTGTGAATCTCACGATGACGTGGACGCCGGCCCGGCCCGGCTCGTCATCGTCGGTGAATCGGGTTCCGGCAAATCGACCCTGCTCCGGCTCCTGCTGGCATGAACTCCTGGTCGCAGTCGGCCTGGAACCCGATGCGGCCCTGCGCTATCTGCACGAATTCTCCGGCGGCCAGCGGCAGCGGATCGCCATCGCTCGCGCGCTGGCCCCGCGTCCGACAGTGCTGGTCGCCGACGAACCCTTCTTCGCTCTGGACGCCACCGTACGCGGCCAGATCATCGATCTCGTCCGGTCGCTGGTGGCCGGATTCGGTCTCTCCTTGATCCTGGTGTCGCACGATATCGGCGTGGTGCAGCAGCTGTGTGATCGGCTGCTGGTGCTGAAGGACGGGTCGATCGTCGAGGCCGGTGGCACCGAGACCGTCCTGTTCGAGCCCCGGCATCCCTATACACGTGAGTTGCTGCGAGCCGTACCCACCTTGCCCGAACAGGGCTGCTCCGCCACAGTGAACCGCCGGTGAAACGGCCGCGCGGGGCCGGTCAGGCGTCGACGAGTAGCCGCTCCCGTGCCCACTCCGCGAAACCGGTGAGCGGAATGCCCAGCGCACGTGCGTATTCCGGGCGACCGGGCTGACCCGCCGCGTTCAGGTACTCGTGCGAGGCGCCCATCGGCGGCATACCGGCGGCGCGTGCCTGCTCCTCGGTCATCTCCGGTGCCGCCAGCGGCCTGCCCAGTGTGCGCGACAGCACCTCCGCGATCTCGGTCATCGACAGGTGCTCACCGGCGAGTTCCAGTTCCACCCGGTCGAATCGTCGCGGGTCCGCGACGGCCGCCGCGGCGGCCCGGCCGATATCGTCGGCCGCCACCAGCGACAGCCGGGTCGCGGGATTCAGCACGGTCACCAGCCCGCCTTCGATACCGCGCGGGAACAGAAAGGCCATGGAGGGGAGGAAATTCTCCATGAAGAAACCCGGTTTCAGGATCGTCCAGCGCGGGAATCCCGCGGCGCGGACGCGGTCCTGGATCGCGGCCTTGGCGTCCAGCGAAGGTGCGACCGCCGGCCAGCGTCCCTCGGCCCAGCCGGGGGTTTCGGTGTGCTGCCCGGCGCCGGTGACCGAGGAATGTACGAACTGCTCGACCCCGGCGGCCGCGGCGGCTTCCACGAGGTTCGTGGCCTGGGCGATCTCGCCGGCGAAATCGAAACCCGCAGCGGTGAGGGCGGGCATCTGCACCGAGAACACCGAGCGGGCACCCCGCGCGGCCCGGATCACCGAATCCCGATCGCGCAGATCACCGGTGACCAGTTCGGCGCCGAGTGCCGCGACGGCCGCGGCCCGGTCGGTGGACCGATCGCGTACGAGAGCGCGGACCGGGACCCCTGCCGCGCGCAGGGCTCGGACGGTGGCGCCGCCCTGCCGGCCGGTGGCGCCGGTGACCAGAACGGGTGCCGAATCTGTGGACATGATGCTCCTCGAATGTTCGGAAGATAAGTGGCGGGGCCCGCCACTTAGCAATCTCGGAGATGATGACGCCATGCCGGACCTCCGGCGCGCCGACGCCCGGCGCAACTACTCCCGCATCCTCGCTGTGGCCGAGGCGGAGGTCGCGGCACACGGTGCCGGGGCGTCCCTGGAACAGATCGCGCGGACCGCCGGGGTGGGCTCGGCGACGGTGCGCAGGCACTTTCCGACCCGTCACGCACTGCTCGAAGCGGTCTCGCGCGAGCGGATCGAGATGCTGCGCGTCCGTGCCCACGACCTCGTCGCCGCCCCCGACAGCCGCGGCGCGTTGCTCGAATGGCTGAGTGATCTCGTCGACTACTGCGTTTCCGCCCGCGGTCTGGCGGCCGCCCTGTCCTACGACGGCGCCGAGGTGGACCCGGTGCACGAGAACACCTGCGCCGCGACCATGCGGGAAGCGGCCGAGCCGCTGGTCCGCCGCGCGGCCCGGGACGGCACGGTGGCCGCGGATACCACGGCCGGTGATCTCATCACGCTCATCGTCGGTATCGCGCTGGCCACCGAGCACTTCCCCGATCCCGCCGCCCAGGCGAATCGGCTCTTCCGGCTCGCGGTAGCCGGGCTGAGCCCCTAGAACGCGGATCGGTCCCGACTCGCCGCACCGGACACGACGGTCTCACCCGCCGACCGGCTCCTGCCCGTCCAGCCGGGCCACCAATGTCTTCGGGGCCACCGAGCGATAAGCGTCGGTGACGATCTCCCCGATCTCCGCCCAATCGACCGGTACGTCCAGGTAGACGCCCAGCCAGCCGCGATGGCCCACATAGGGCGGGCGGAAGAATCGGCCGGGTTCGGCGGCGACCAGGGCTTCCTGGGCGCCGGGCGGTGCCGCGCACCAGAACCCGAGCCGATCATCGTGATGGTGATCGGCGAACACGACGAAGGTCTTCTTCCCCCGGATGAACCAGGTGGGTTCGCCGTGACTGAGCCGCTCGGTGGTCTCCGGCAGTGCGGTGCACAGTCCGCGCAACCGGGTCAGCGGCGTCTCGGCCATGGCGTCACCCTAGCGCGGCGGCGGGGTCGGGGCATCTGCGCGAAAGCTGTCTCCGGTCCGGTTTCGTTCAGCCGGTCGCGCGCCGCCGGTGTCCGCGCTGACGGCAGGTCGGTCCGCAATAGCGGGCCGGTCTGCCGGTGCCGCGGGCGGGGAGCCGGGTCCCGCATTCGGCGCAGAGTTGCGTCTCGGAAAGGGTTTCGTGACGACCTCGCCGGGAGTTGTCACGAAATAGCCTGTCTTCCGTTACGGGCGTGGTGCGCAATCCGTCGAGCAATTGCCGGACCAGCCGTGCGCCACGGGACCGGTTCCGGTGCGCCGACCATATCGCGGCACCACCGACGGTCAGCGCGGTCAGATCGGCGACCTGCACATCGGGGTCGACCGCGCGCGCCCGTTTCGCGTTGTACAGCAAGCGTTCCAATGCTTCACCGAAGCGTTGCCCCGCGGTAGCCAGTACAGCGTGCGGCCAACTGTGATCGGCGGTGAGCGCATCGCAGATCTGTTTACGGCCGGCCGATTTCTCGATGACTTCGAGCAGGAACCCGAACAGCGCGTCACCGGGTGTGGCGCGAGCGGCCCAGCGATCCGCCGCCCGGGCCAGACCCGCGACGTGTTCGGCGAGTACCGCCTCCACCAGGACTTCCTTGCTGGGGAAGTGCCGGTATACCGTGCCGGCGCCCACACCCGCGCGCTGCGCGATCCGGCCGATCGACACCTCCGGCCCCTCCTCGGTGAATACCCGCATCGCCGTGCGGAGTACGAGGTCCCGGTTACGCCGGGCATCAGCGCGGCCGACGGCGTGCGCCGTTTCTGCTGTCATGTCACGTAATCCTTGTTCCTGGAACCGAAACGGGCGGATCATTCCGGATCGTGCCAGTATCCACCATCAACGGAACGGACGTCATGACCACCGAGAACCCGATCGATACCGCTGCTCCGATCCTGGTCACCGGGGCCACCGGCCAACAGGGCGGTACCACCGCGCGGCGCCTGCTGAGCGCGGGACTGCCGGTGCGGGCCCTGGTCCGCGATACGAACGCCCCGGCGGCGGTGGCGCTGGCGGCCGCCGGTGCCCGGCTCGTCTACGGGGATTTCGACGAACCCGCCGGCCTGGTTCCCGCGCTGGACGGTGTCGGCGCGGTGTTCGGTGTTCCGCCGGTGGCCTTCGGGCCGACCGGTTCCGATACCGACCTCGAAGCCGCGCGCGGGCGGGCACTGATCGACGCGGCGGCGGCCGCTGGAGTCGAACAGGTCGTGTTCAGCACCGTCGCCACGACCTCGGCGCCCACGCCGGGAGGGGCGGGAAAGTCCTCGATAGAGCAGTATCTGCGCGATCACATCGCCGCTCCCACCGTGCTGCGCCCGGTCCGCTTCATGACCAACTATCTCGGGCTGGCGGTGGCCGCGATCGACGGGATATCGGATGGGGTGCACCGGCACCTGTTCCCGCCGCACGAGCCGATGCAGATCATCGCTGTGGAAGATATCGCCGAATTCGCCCTGCTCGCCTTCACCGATCCGGCCCGGTTCGCCGGCCGGACCCTGGAACTCGCCGGTGACCAGCCGACGCCCGTCGCGGCCGCGGCCGCGATCAGCGAAGCCACCGGTCTCGCGGTGCGGTACGAGCAGCTCACCGACGACGAGGCCACCGCTCTCGGTCCCGAGATCGCCGGGGTCAAGAAGCGCTGGCGCGATGGTCATCGCTGGCATGCCGATATCGAAGCACTGCGGGTGATTCATCCCGGTCTGCGCACACTCGGCGACTGGCTCGCCGAATCCGGGGCCGCCATCCTGCACGACCATCTCACCGGCGGTGGCCGGAGGAAGTAGCCTACGGCTCGCCGACCTCGACGGGATTGGACGCGTCCGCGCTCCACTGCGACCACGACCCGGGGAACAGGCTCGCCTCGCGTCCGGCCGCGGTGAGCGCGGCGACGGCGATCGCCGCCGTCACTCCGGAACCGCAGTAGACGGCCAGCGGTTCCGGCGGACTCGCGCCCGATCCCGGATAGCGGGCGAGCACTTCTTCGTCCGGGCGGAACCGGCCCGATTCGTCGAGCAATGCCGTCGCCGGAACGTTTACGGCACCCGGAATGTGCCCGGCCACGGGATCGACCGGTTCGTTCTCGCCGCGGTAGCGCTCGGGTGCGCGCGCATCGACGAGGGTGCCGTTCGCGACGATATCGCCCAGTTCCCCGGCGGTGACGACGCTCAGCGCTCCGGCGTAGAGGTCGGGCCGGGTGACGGTGGCGTCGCCGGGAGCGGGCGTCACCTCCCCGCTGTCGAGGCTGCCACCGGACTCCCGCCAGGCCGCCAGGCCACCGTCGAGAATTCGCACATCGCGCAGGCCGGCGGCGGTGAGCACCCACCAGGCGCGCGACGAACCCGCGCGATTCCAATCGTCGTAGATCACCACCGGGACGCCGTCGCGCACACCCCACGCCCGCAGATCCCGTTGCAGCGCCGCGCCATCGGGCAGCGGATGGCGGCCGCGGCCGGTCACCGAGTGATCGGACAGCGCGCCGTCGAGGTCGACATAGACAGCGCCGGGCAGGTGGCCGGCGCGATAGTCTTCCCGGCCGTCGGGACGATCCAGCCGCCAGCGCACATCGAGTAGCGTCACGGGCGCCCCGGACGCGATCGTGTCCGCCAGTTCGCCGGTGGTGGTGAACACCTCAGCGCGAGTAGTCATCGAACAGCCTCCACTCTGCCGGTCTGCCGTCACGAGTTCGCACCCGCCGGGTGGTCGGCGCGGAAGGGCCGACGACGACACCGCGGGATGCTAGCAGCGCGACGAATGGATCTCGGCCGTCGCGGCGGCGCTGTCCTGCCGCGGCGGTGCTGTCGAGATTCGAATCGTCGCGAGGCGAACTGTGGGAGGAGGTTCCGGGTTTCGCCCGCACCTCGGATTCGGGACCGACCGCCGGACAGTTCGACTGCCGTCAGCGTCGACTCCCGCCGTCATGGACCCCGCCGCTGTCGTGGGCATGTCCTCGGGGCAGGATGACCCGTGCCACCAGGGCCCGGTGGTCCGCGCCGGGCAGGCCGGTCGTTTCCACTTCCACCGCGTATCCGCCGGCCACCAGAATGTGGTCGATTCCGACCAGCGGTGGCCACCGCTTATCGGTCGGGTAGGTGACCAGATGCCCCGCGCCCGCCTGCACAGCGGCGTCACCGAAACGACCGGACAGCAACGCGCGGTACTGCGCATGATCGTAGGTCGCGTTGAAATCGCCCCCGACGATCACCGGACGGTCCGTGGGCGACTGCTCGAGGATCTCGCCCAGCCGCGACAGCTCATCGGCCCATACCCGCGTTCCGTACACCGGTGGTACGGGATGGAATGCGTACACGGTCACCGGCCCGATATCCGGGATGGTCGCGGTGGCCGAGAGCTGGTTCAGCACGTATCCGTCGTATTCGACGGGGTCCGACAGCGGGTGGGCGCTCCAGATCCCGGTACCGGCCGCGGTTCTGCCGGGGGAGAGGTAGCGGTGGGGCAGTATCGCGTCGAGCCCGGCTCGGCCGAGCGCCTCGATCGCGGCGGGGGTGAGTTCGTCGACGGTCAGCAGCTCGACCCGGCGAGTGCGCACCTCGTCCACCAGCGCCCGCGGATCGGCTCCGTCGAACAGGAGGTTGGCCTGCATCACCGTCACTGCCCGTCCGGTGTCCGCGGCGTCGTGGGACCGGTACAGGGGAAGCTGGGTCCAGACACCGACGGCCGCGACCAGCAGTGCCAGCACAGCACCGTTCCAGCGCCGTCCGGCGGCGAACGCGGCCGCGCCGACGAGGGCGGAACCCATCAGATACGGTGCGCCGGACGCGGCGAGAACCAGTAACCGCGCGGACGAACGGCTGAAATGCAGTCCGATCCCGGCCACTCCGGCGAGTGTCGCCGCTGCGGCGAGCATATCGGCGGCGATCCGGACCGGCTTCGAATTCACATCCGCAAGCCAAGCACACGGGACGGCGGCGCCGATGTTCCCGCCGGCGCGGGAGTCGATCGGTCCCACCCGGCGACTGGGGCCCGGGGTCGCGACGTCCCGCAAATCGGCCGCCCCGCCGGACCTCGAAGGCGTGAAGAGCCTCGACCGTCGACCGGTTCAGCAGCGGTGGGGTGGAGTGAACGACCGGATGGAGATGGAGTGGGGCCCGGAAGCCGCCTGTGGTCAGGCGGGTGGGATGAGCCCGGCGGCCAGTGCGCGGCCGAGGTGTAGCGGTTCCACCGTGTGCTCGAGTTTGGAGCCGGCCAGGGCGCCGTCGTAGATCAATTGGATGCGGCGGGCCAGACCGGCGGCATCGGGGGCGCGGCGAGCCTCGAGCAGTTCGGTGAGTGCGTCCAGCATCCAGCGGCGGTGGGCGACCACGGGTGCGAGCGCCTCGTCCGGGAATTCCGTTGCGGCATTCGCATATTGGCAGCCACGGAAACCCCGGTCCGGGGCGGACGCGAGTGCGAGATCGAAGAAGGTGAGGATGCGGGCGGCCGGATCGGCGATCGCGGCGGTGGCCTCGTTCCAGCGGGCGCGATCGCGGTGATCCAGATGTTCCAGATAGGCGATGACCAGTGCGTCCTTGGAACCGTAGCTGGAGTACAGACTCGCCCTCGCCACCCCGGATTCGGCCAGGATCCGGTCGATGCCGATCGCGCGGATACCGTGCCGGGCGAACAGGGTGGTCGCGGTATCGAGCAGGCGCCGCGCCGGCGCCGGTTTGCCGCGCCGCTCGGCGGATGCCGGCGCCGCGGACTCCGTTGTTGTGGCCACCTGTCCACCATAACCATTTCCCGATATAGACAGATCGGTCTATCTATGGATAGTCTGTATCCGTGATCCGCAGCAATCTGACTCGCCGCCTGCACGTGGACCTCGTGCGCGTGGCCAATGCTGCCTGTCGTCACCGGCGCTGATTCGGCTCCCCGCACCGCGTAGCGATCCGTTCGCGTATTCCCCGGCCGCCGTGGCGGCCGCGCACTCTCGCAGATCCCACCCCTTGGAAGGCGGCTGCCCATGTCCCTTTACCTGTACGAACTCGTGCCCGCCGGCGCTGCCGCCCGCACCATCGAGGAATTCGGCGCGCGAGCCGAAAAAGAAGGCGGAGTGCTGATCGAAGCCCAGGTCACCACCGGTGCGACCCGGGTCTTCGCGATCACCGAATTCGCGGACTGTCGCGCTCCCGCGCTCCCGGCACCGGATCTGCTCGCCGAGACCGTCGACGGCCCGCACGAAGTCCGTCTGGTGGGCGCCGATCTGGCCGCGATCAAAGCCGCCCGGCCGGGTGCCGGGTATCTCGTGGAATGGGATATCCCCGCCGAGATCGATATGGACACCTATCTGGCCCGCAAGAAGGCCAACGCTCCCAAATACGCCGATGTACCCGAGGTGAGCTTCCTGCGCACCTATGTTCGCGAGGACACGGCCAAATGCCTGTGTTTCTACGACGCACCCGACGAGGCCGCGGTGCGCCGTGCCCGCGACGCGGTGAACACACCCGTCGACCGGCTGCACGAACTCGCGGATCCACGGATATGACCGCCACCTCTGTCTCCGGGAGCACGGTCGCCGAATTCGTCCGGGCCCGTGCCGCCGACCTCGACGCGGGCCGCACCGACACCCGTACCGATATCGCCGAGATCGGCGGCCGCGGCCTGCTCGCCGCCGGGCTCGGCGGTTCCGATATCCGCGAGATCGCCGGTGTCGTCGAGCAGGTAGCGGCCGAAAGCCTCGCGGCCGGGTTCTCGCTGTGGGCCCAGCGGATGGCGCTCGAATATATCCGGCGCGCACCGGTTCCGGTGCGCGAGCGTTATCTGGACGACCTGGCTTCCGGGCGGCAGGTCGGTGTCACCGCGATGGCGGCGGCACTCAAACATCTCGCGGGTCTGGGCGAGCTGCCACTACGCGCAGCCGAGGAGGCCGGGGACCGCGTTTCCGGACCTATCGCCTGGGCCTCAAACGTTTTCGAGGATTCGCTGATCGTATTTCCGTTCCGGGGCCGGGACGGCGACGGCCGGGTCGGGGTGGTGCGCGCCGACGCCGACGGCGTGGCCATCCGCTCGGCGCCGGAGCTGCTGGCACTGGGTGCGACGGCCTCGACCGCGTTGAGTTTCGACCGCGTCGAGGTGCGGGACGACCACTTGGTCACCGCCGAGCTACCCGCCTTCTGCGCGACGATCCGGCCGGTGTTCCTACTGTTGCAGACCGCGTTCTGCGCCGGGGTCGCCGGGACTTCGGTCCGTGAGGCGGAGGGCCGGCTGGCCGGGCTCGGCGCCCAGTTCCGGGACGAATACGGCGCTCTCGCCGCACGGCATTCGTCGGTGCGGCAGCGTCTCCGGCAATACACCACCGACGCACCCGCGACCCCGCCCGCCGAGCTCATCCGCCTGCGCCTGGACGCGGCGCGCACCGCGGTCGACGCGACCCGCCTGGAATCCACCCTGCGCGGTGGCGCGGGCTACGCCCTGCACTGCGATACCAACCGGCGGTTCCGGGAAGCCGCCTTCCTCCCTGTTCAATCCCCTTCGGAAGGCCAATTGCGGTGGGAACTGTCGCAGTACGACTAGCGGGTGCCCGCAAGGTTTATCCGGGCCGCGCCGATCCGGTGCTCGACGGAGTCGATCTGCGGATCGGCGCGGGTGAGCTGCTCGTGGTGCTCGGTGCCAGCGGTAGTGGTAAATCGACCCTGCTGCGCGTGGTCGCCGGCCTGGACCGGCTCGACGGTGGCGAGATCAGCTGGGGCGAGGGGGAGACAGGAAACCCGGCCACCGGCATGGTATTCCAGCAACCACTGCTCATGCCCTGGCTCACCGTGCGGGACAACGTCCGGTTCGGCGGCCGGTTCGCCAGGCACCGGGCCGGTTTCGACCCGGACCACGTGGACGGGCTGCTCGAGCACTTCGGCCTGGCGGGCCTCGCCGACCGCCGACCCGATCAGCTCTCCGGCGGGCAAGCGCAGCGCGTCGCGGTGATCCGGGCGGTGGCGGTGCGGCCGCGCCTGCTGCTGCTGGACGAACCGTTCAGTGCGCTGGACCCCGCGATCCGCGCCGATCTGCAGGACTGGCTGGCCGATCTGGTCCGGGAGATCGACTGCACAACAGTGCTGGTCACCCACGATATCGACGAAGCCCTCCGCCTCGGCGACCGGATCGTCCTCATCGGGTCGGGTGGAAAGGTCCGCGAGGAATTCTGCGAGTTGGGTGGTTCCGCCGACCGGGACCGATTGCGGCAGCGCATCATCGACCGCTATCGCGATTCGGCGGTGACGCTGTGAGCGCTCTGCCGATATCGCGGCGTGGATTGCTCTGTGGCTGCGCCGGACTCGTCGCGGCGGGCGGTATCGCAGGCTTGGCCGACCTCGGGCGGGCCGCGGCCCAGCGATCCGGTGCCGGTGGTGAGCGGCTCCGGATCGGCTATCTACCGATCACCGATGCCGCGCCGCTGCTCGTCGCCGACCGCGGCGCCGCGGCGGTGAGTCTCGCCGAACCGGTGCTGTTCCGCAGCTGGGCGGCGCTGGCCGAAGCCTTCCTCACCCGGCAGGTCGATATCGTGCACCTGCTCATGCCGATGGCCGTGCAGCTGCGGTTCGGACTCGGAGCTCCGGCGCGGGTGCTGGGGTGGAACCACACCAACGGCTCCGCATTGACGGTCGCACCCGGGATCACCGAGCTCGGGCAGCTGGCCGGGACCCAGGTCGCGATCCCGTTCTGGTGGTCCATTCACAACATCGTGATCCAGCAGTTGCTGCGCGCGAACGGATTACGCCCGGTGATCCGCGGGACCGCCTCACGTTCGGCGGGCACGGTGGAACTGGTCGTGATGAGCCCGTCGGATATGGTCCCGGCGCTGGCCAACGGGTCGATCAGCGCTTTCACCGTGGCCGACCCGTTCAATGCCGTCGCCGAACTGCGCGGGATCGGCCGAATCCACCGGTTCCTCGGCGACCTGTGGCGCGATCACGCCTGCTGCGCGGTGGTCGTGCACCAGGACCTGCTGGACCGGCGTCCCGCCGCCGCGCAGGCGGTCGCGGACGCGGTCGTGGCAGCGCAGCTGCGCATCGGTGCCGACCGTCCGGCCGCCGCGAAACAGCTCGCGGGCGCCTACCTGCCGCAGCCGCTACCGGCCATCACCAAGGCACTGACCTACCCCGGTACGCTCCCGGTCCGCCATCCGGACTGGCAACCGCAGCGGATCGGATTCCAGCCCTTCCCCTTTCCGAGTTTCACCACCGCGCTGGTGGCAGCCATGCACGACACCGTCGTCGACGGCGATACGCGTTTCCTCGCCGCCCTGGACCCCGACCGGGTGCACGACGCACTGGTCGACGACCGCTTCGTTCGCGCCGCGCTCGCACACGCGGGCGGTCCGGCCGCCTTCGGCCTGCCCGACCGGCTCATCCGCATCGAGGAGATCGACCCATCGTGAACACCGTCGACACCCGGCCCCGGACCGCCGCCCGGCTGCCCCGCCTCGCCGCCGTCGCCGCCGCCCTGCTGGTGTGGTGGATACTCACCGACCTGGTAGCCGGGCCCGAATCGCTGCTGCGCGAATTCGGGCCACAGCACGTACCCGGCGCGGCCGGGGAACTGTTCGACCGAGGTGTACTGGTCCCGGATATCGCGGTCAGTATGTGGCGCCTGCTGGTGGGGTCGGTGATCGCGATCACCGTCGGTATCCCGCTCGGACTGCTGCTCGGGCTGCACGCCGCCACCGAACAGGCGGTGGCCCCGGTGGTGCAGTTCCTGCGGATGATCTCGCCCCTGTCCTGGGCGCCGATCGCGGTCGCGCTGTTCGGTATCGGGAATCAGCCGGTGATCTTCCTCGTCGCGGCGGCATCGGTCTGGCCTATCGTGCTGAACACGGCGGCGGGGGTCCGGGCGATCGATCCCGGACTGCTGCTGGTCGCGCGTTCGTTCGGGGCATCCCGGCGGGAGCAGCTCTCGGCGGTGATCCTGCCCGCGATTCGCGCCCAGGTGCAGACGGGTATCCGGATCGGTCTGGGTATCGCCTGGGTGGTTCTGGTTCCGGCGGAGATGCTGGGCGTGCGTTCCGGCCTCGGTTATCAGATCCTCAATGCGCGCGACCAGCTCGCCTACGACCAGGTGGTGGCGGTGATCGTGGTGATCGGAGTCATCGGCTACGCCCTGGACACGCTGTCCCGGGTGATCCTCGACCGCCGCTGACGGTCGCCCCGGCTCGCCTCGGGTCCGAGAGCTTCAGTCGGCGAAACCGGTCCCGGCGCGGCGGATCGCGGCGCGCATCGCGGTGGCGCGTTGGGCCGGTGGTGTGGAGACCGCGGCGGCGACGGCCGCGCCCAGGCAGGCACCGAGATGGGTGCCCAGCACCGGCCACAGCTCCGGGTCGGTGAACCGTTCCCGAAGGGATTCGAGCAAGCTGGTGTACGCGGATTGCAACCGCAGCATGAGGGACCCGGGGATGCCGCGCGCACTTCGCACGACATCGGCCCGCACATCGGCGAGTTCGTCGGAGCGATCGGTCGCCGTATCGAAGGCGTCGACCAGTGCCAGCGCCGCGGCCTGTACCGAATCCCACGGAGTCGCACCGGGTCCCAGCCGGTCGAGGGTGCCCACCGCGGACTGTATATGCGCTTCGAGGTGGTGGAAGAGGACATCTTCCTTGGCGGGGAAGTAGAGGAAGAAGGTCCGCCGGGAGACACCGGCCGCGTTCGCGATATCGGTGGCCGAGGTCGCGGTGAAACCGCGGTCGAGGAACAGGTCCGTCGCGGCCCTGATGATGGCCGCCCGGGTTTCCGCGCGCTTCCGGTCCCGCAGCCCTGTTGTCTCGCCCATCCGAGCAGACTAACCCCTTGCGGAAGAAACGTGCACCAGTGCATACTTGCACCAGTGCAAATCAGTCGGTCGCGAACCGGCGCCTACGAGGGAGAAGCGATGAGTGAGCTGAGCGGGCGGACTGTATTGGTGACCGGCGCGGGACGCGGAATAGGACGGGCCGAGGCCCTGTATCTGGCCCGGGCGGGTGCCAATGTCGTAGTCAACGATCCCGGAGTGGATATCGACGGATCGGGTGGCGACGAGTCGGTAGCGGCCGCCGTCGTCGCGGAGATCCGCGCGGGTGGCGGCAACGCGGTCGCCGATACCGGAAGCGTGTGGCGACTGGGCCGCCGCCGAAGCCATGATCGCCCGAGCTGTGGACGAATTCGGTGATCTGCACGCCGTGGTGAACAACGCGGCGATCGAGGCGAACCGGCCGCTGGACCGGCTCGCCGAGCACGAGTTCGACGAAGTGGTCGGCGTGAAGCTGAAGGGGACGTTCGCGATGAGCCGGCATGCGGCCGCCTACTGGCGTGATCGGTACGCCGCCGGTGAACGCCTCGACCGGTCGCTGGTCAACACCTCATCGGGTTCCGGCCTGCTCAATCCGCTCCCCACCCAGACGAACTACGCGGCGGCCAATGCCGGAGTCGCGGCGATGACCACCGTGCACGCTCTGGAACTGCGGCGACTCGGCGTGCGGGTCAACTGTGTCAGCCCCTCCATGGTGCGCACCCGGCTCACCGAATCGGTACCGACGATGGACGAAGTGCCGTCGGCGGATGCGTTCGATCCGAAAGATCCTGTGGCGCTGGCTCCGGTGGTCGCCTACCTCGTCGGATCCGGCTGCCCGCTGACCGGCCAGGTGCTCTCGGTGCGGGGTGGCTCGGTCGCGGTGAACCACGGTTGGCGACGGGGCGAGCAGGTCGACAAGGACGCGCTGTGGGCGATCCCGGAGCTCGCGGCGGCGCTGGAGGCGCTGACGTTGGAGGATCCGTTCGACCGATTGGCGGCGGCGCTGGGCGGCGCCCTCGGT
>JABFXT010000054.1 GCA_013361595.1 Nocardia sp.
GCCCATACCGCGACGCACCAGGATCTCGGATCACTGGATGCCGGGGGAGTGCAACGTGAGCTCGCCCAGAACGTGCGGGCGATCGGTGCCGCCGCGCCGGGCACCGAGGTGACCACCATGGCGTTGCCGCTCGGATCTTCCCCCGCCGACCCGGGACTGGCGCTCGCGGGTGCCTGGGGCGGCACCCCGTACCGGTTCGGTGCGGTCATGCTGGTCGGTGCGAACCCGGCCCCGTCACCGTTCGGCGCGGTGGATCCGGGTGCGGTACCGCGGATCCGGTCCGGTCTCGGGCGGGTGCCGTTCGATTCGGCGTACTGGCTCGACGAACTCGCGGCGAACCCGGGAGGGCGTTTCACCTCCGACGGTGACCCGGACCGGATCTCGTTCCCGCGCGCCTCGGCGAATGAACTGCACCCGCGCTGGGCGGGTCGGGCGGCCCCCTACTGACCCGACCCGTCGGGGGTGGCGCGTTTCCTCAGCCGGTCACTCTGGTGCCGACAGTGTGCACCACCACGACGCGGGGATCCCACGGAATGAGCGCGTCGACGGAATCCTGAAGCGTTCCGATGGGCGGTAGATCCTGCGGTGCGCGGATCTGGACGGTGGCGGTACCGCCGTGCAGTGTCACCTCGGTGACCTGCGCGCCCGGGACTCCGGTGAGCCACCGGCGGGCGGCATCGGCGATCTGCTCGGCCCACAGCGAGGTCAGCGAATTGACGACCATCGGCACCGCGACGACGACGAGTGCCGCCGCGAGCACCGCGTACGCCCGGCCGCGCCGCGCGGCGCCCGCCCCCGCCTCGTGCGCGTAGCCGGTGAGAACGAGCACCAGCGTGGCGGTGATGATCATCGCGATCATATTGGACGCGAACAGTACGAACGCGCCCAGTGCGAGTGTGGGCGCTCCCGATCCGAGGCAGACGCCGACCACCGCCAGTGGCGGGACGAGGGAAATCGCGATCGCCACGCCGGGCAGCACATCACCGACATCGCGACGGGTGATCGCGACGGCTCCGGCCAGACCCGTGGCGAGCGCGGCAGTGAGATCGATCAGCCGCGGCGAAGTCCGGCCCACCACTTGCGAATTGGCGAGCACATCGGTGGGGTTGGGCAGTGCTTGCGATACGAGGAAACCGAGCAGCACGACAACGACGGCGCCCGCCGTCACCACCAGCAGGCTCCGTCCGACGAGCCGGCCGCTCCCGACGGTGATTCCGAGTCCGACACCCAGGATCGGCACCGACAGTGGTGCCACGATCATGGCGCCGATCACCGTGGCAGTGGAATCACCGGCCACACCCGATACGGCGATGATGCCGGACAAGACGAGCATGATCCAGAAGGCCGAGCGTTTGGCCCGGGTGTCTCCGGCACCGAGGTCCAGTCGGTCGGTGAGTTCGTCGAGTCCCCGGCGCTGACTCGCCGGGACCAGCAATGACATGGCCGCCGACTCAGTCCGGCAGCCGGCGCATCTCGAGCACGGTGAGCCCCAGATTGTCGATCCGGGCGAGTACGGCGCGGACACCCGTGGGATCGGTGAGCGGGCCGCACAGCACCGTGGTGCCCTGGCTCCGGTCCCCGCTGAGCTCCGGGAAGGCGGCCAGCGCGCGTTCGGAGAGTTCGCCGTCGATGGTGAACTGGTATCGCATCGCCGTCTCCTGCCTCGTCCGGACCCGCAGACGGCCGATGCCGTCGCGGCGGATTCGAGTCTGCGCCGCTACCGCGTGCGGGCGCATCCTCCGCTCCGGGTGAAGCTCGCCGGTCGCCACAGAGCAGCCCGGTGCGGCGCGCCTCCTGGAGGGTCTCCATGCGGGAGCTGGTGCCGAGTTTGGCGTAGATCCCGCGCATATGGGTTTTCACCGTGTTGATGGAAACCCCGAGATCGTCGGCGATGTGCTGGGTGGTGCGACCCGAGGGCAGCTGGCGCAGGATGGTCAGCTCGGTCGCGGTGAGCGCGGGATGGTCGGTCCGCCGCCGCTGGTGTCCGGCCCGCACCGAATCGGCGAACGTGCTGCGATGACCGAAGCATCCCGCGTAATAGTCGAGCAATTCGACGGTGCCGGGGACATCGAAGAACGGCCGGGTGATCCGGTGGGTGGCGGCGACGCACAGCCCGTTGTCGATCGCTTCGCGGGTCTTGGTGTCGTTACCGAGCTGGTGGTGGGCGCGGGCGTAGAGCAGCCATCCGGTCAGCTGGGTGACCGGATGCATCCCCGGGGTGGCCGTCAGCAGCGGTTCGACCTGGAGGACCACGCCGTGATGGTTACCGGCGACCGCCGTCAGCGCGGCGCCGGACAGGACGGTATCGGGGGTGCGGCCCAGTACCGTGCGCGCTCGCTCGATCAGCTGCTGCGCGGTCGCTGTTTCGCCGGCGCCCAGCAGTGCCCATACCGCCGCGCTCAGCAGGCCGCCGCTGAGCGCGGGGGGCGGATCGGCGTCGAGGAGTCGGCCGATGCTGCGCCGCAGCCGTTCGGCGGCGGCACCTCGGTCGGCCGAATGATGGCAGTCCAGCAGACTGCCCACCACATGCGGTAGCCAACCCGCCACCGGGCCGGGTGTTCCGTCGCGGCGGATGTGCTCGGCGCACAGGATCCGGATATGCCCGGGCTGCGGTTCGGTGCCCTGGAGGTAGGCGCCGTAGGCCTCCAAAGCCGTGGCGTGCACGGTTTCCGGCAGGTCCAGCAGATCGTGATCGCGGGCGATGGCGCAGGCCCGCTCGGCGCGCTGGCGCATGGTCGTGATCGATCCGGCCAGCCCCGCGGTGACCGCGAGCCGGGTCACCGCGATCAGCCGCAGCCGGGGATGGCAGCGGGAACGGGTGCGGGTCAGCGCGACCCGTAGTCGTTCCTCGCCCCGGGCCAGCTCACCGCGCAGGGCCAGCGCGGTTCCGGTGGTCACCGCGAGGTACCCGTCCAGGTCGGGCCGGTCGACGGGCGGCATCCGGTCCGGGAAAACGCCCGCGTCCGCGACACTGCCGGTGGCCACCGCGAGTTCCGCGTCCACGGCGGTGGTGAGTGCCTCGAGCCGGTACGGGCCCGCCAGCGAGAGCGGATCGTCGTCGGCGAGCAACCGGGCCGTGTCCCGGTAGGCCTGTGCCGAACTGCTGTCGCCGTGCAGCAGCGCATCGGTGACCTGAAGCAACCGCAGATAGGGGTCGGCCAGCACATCGGGTGCGGTCTCCGCCAGCGCGTCGAACAGTGCCTCGCCGTCACCGGCGAACACCAGGGCCAGCGCGTGCTCGGCCAGGAAACCGGCCAGCGGACGGTGATCGGCCACCGTGAGCAGATGCGGAAGGGCGGCCCGCAACTCGCCGGCCGACATCAACTGCCGCGCGGCCCGCAGCCGCAGATCCGAGCACAGATCCACGCCGAGCCGGTTGGCTTCGGCGAGGAAGTAGGCGCGCAGCATCGGATGGTAGGTGTGCCAGACCTTGCCGCCGCGGGTGGTCGAGGTCATCGGGAAGTTGATCCGGTCGAGTTCGTAGAGCCGATGTGCCGAACCGCCGCCGACCATGGCGTCGGCGAGCTCCTCGGTGAACTCCTCCGGGATGCTCGTGCAGGTCAGGAACTGGCGCAGGGCCGGTGAGAGGGTTTCGATGAGCTCGCCCACCAGCAGGTCGGTGAAGGCGTGCGGTGGCCGTGCCAGCGCGGTGAGGGCGTCCCGGTGATCGCCGTCGTGGGCGGCCAGGTAGATCGCGGCGATCCGGACCAGCGCGGCCCAGCCCTCGGTGAGCGACATCAGGGTGCCCATCGAGTGCGGGTCGAGATCGCACCCGTGCTCGGCGCACAGTGCGGCGGCCTCCTCCGGCGACAGCGCGAGGTCGGGAGCGCTCCACCGGGTGAGCCGGGACTGCAGTTCCAGCAGATGCCAGCGGATCGGCGGGTCGAACCGCGCGCACAGCACGGTCGTCACCGTCGGCGGGGTGTGCTGCAGGAAGTACTCGAGTCCGGCCAGCGCGAGCGGGTCGGTGATCAGATGGGCGTCGTCGAGGACGAGCACAGTCGGCGTGGAATCGTCGGCGAGTGCGGCGATCACCGCCTCGGCCTCCCCGACACCGGCGGCCGGCTGTCCGGTGCCGGGGCCGGAGCTGCCCAGGCCGGATCGGAGCTCCGGCCACAGCGAGGTCTGATCGCGGATCGTGACCCAGCTGATCCGGGTGTCGTGATGTGTACGTGGCAGTTGCCGCGCGGCCCATTCCGCCACCGCCACCGTTTTGCCGATACCCACCGCCCCACAGATCAGCAGGACGCCACCGTTGCCCGCCTCGGTCACGGCATCCAGCTTCGAATGCAATCGTGGCCGTGACACGGGCGCGAAGGGGAACACCGGGATGGGTGATCGGGCCCGGGCTCGCGATACGGAGCGACCTGTCAGATCCAGTGTTGGCGAAGTGGTCACGGTGCCTCCCGAAGACGTCGTCCGAAACAGCACTAGCACGCACTCGGCCGCAGCCTACCGGAGCCGCGAGGCCTCTCCGCCGGTCGTGAACCAACCTGTTACCAGGGCGTATCCGGGCGAAATCATCCGCATCGGGTGAGCCGCGCGGCAGTGCCGCGGCCATAGCGTGCAGAGGTCGCCGGCACCCGGGGACCCCTGTATCCGATGCGAACGAGGTGGGCCATGTCCTTCTGGGAAGCACTCTGGCTGGTTATCGTGAGTTTCGCGTTCGTCGCCTATCTGCTGCTGCTCTTCTACATCATCGGTGATCTGTTCCGGTACAAGGAGACCTCGGGCTGGATCAAGGCGATCTGGGTGGTGCTGCTCATCGTGCTGCCGCTGCTCGCCTCGCTGGTGTATCTGATC
>JABFXT010000084.1 GCA_013361595.1 Nocardia sp.
CCACAGCAATCGACAGCGTCGTGAAGCCGCCGAGCGGATGGCGCTCAACGCCCCGATCCAGGGTACGGCCGCCGATATCATCAAGGTCGCGATGATCAATGTGCAGACCGCGCTGGCGGAATCGGGGCTGCGTTCGCGGATGTTGCTGCAGATCCACGACGAACTCGTTTTCGAAGTCGCCGCGGGCGAACGGGAGCACCTGCAAGAGCTGGCCCGGGAGCAGATGGCTTCGGCTATCGAACTGTCGGTCCCGCTGAGTGTTTCGGTCGGTGTCGGCCGCAGCTGGGACTCGGCGGCGCACTGAGATCGGTCGCCGGGTGAGGGTCCCGGCGGTATCGCTCGCGGGTGCGTGATCGGCAGGGTTCCCGGCCGATGGTCCCGGTGGTGCGTCGATCGTCGCCACCGCGGATTCGGGGGCGGGCCGTGCACTCGGCTCGATTCGCCCGGGGTGATTGTCTGTTTTCGTGTATCCGGATGTCCGTTCCGGGATTTCGTCCCGGCGAAATCGTTGCCGATACGGCGAGACATTCGGCGCGTGGTCACCACCCGGTGATCGCGGACGTGTTTATGATGCACGGCAAGCATTGCGTGTCGGCCGTACCGGCGAATCCCGCGGTGCGGTAAGAAGCCGTCTCGGGCCATTGCGGCCGAGTTCGCGGCGTTCGAATCCGGGGGCTCGCGAATTCGCGGCAGCCGACGGTATGGGGTGAGTTCGTGTGTGAATTTCCGATCCGATCATGACTGACTGGAGCACGATGAACCGCAAGTATTCGTACACTTTCGCGGCGATCGCCGCGGTGATATCGGCCGTGACCGGCGGCGTCTCCGCTGTCGACACCGCGCGGGCGGCACCCGGGGAAATAAGTTCGGGCGGCCTGCACATGGTCGCATCCGCGAATTCCAATAACGTTGTGCCTTCTCCCGATACGGCACTCGGAGTGCCTTTCGCGCACGCGGTCAAGGTATCCGGCGACTTCTCGGTCGCTCTCGACGGCGACGCCCGGCTGCGCGGCGGCGAGGTCGTGGCCGGCTATCTGATCGGCTGTGCGATCGATATCGCCAACGGTATCTCGATCGGTATATCACCCAGTGTCGGCATGGGTGTCGAGGTCGCGCCCTCGGTGGGTCTCGATCTCGGTGTCGATCTCGGTCTGGCCATAGACGCACCACCGACCGTCGGCATCGGTGTCGGTGTCGGGTTGGGTCTGCAGACCGCCGTCGGTGTGGAAAGCGGACTCGCGGGCGAGCTCGCGGTGAACCTGGCACCCGGCACGGTGACGGCTGCCGTGATCGGCGCGGCGGAACTCGACGAGGAGTCGACCTTCCCCTACACCTTCGCGCACAGCAATACCCCGTTGAACGTCAATGGTTGCCTGTCACCCGCGTCGGCCATGCCGTTCGTCACCGTCCGCGCCGATTCGAGCGGTGGCAGCGTGCAGACGACGGGGTACGGGGCATCGTTCGGCTTCTGAGCAGTAGCGGATCACGGGTGCCCGGGCCGGGCGAGCCCGGATATCGAGGGTCGTCCCGGGTGTTCTCGCTCGCCGCGCGCGGCGACGAGGCCGCACACCGACAGCGGGCGGGCGCGCCCGGAGCGGCCGGTAACGGGTGACGGGGGAGTCTGCTTCGTCACCGCAGGTCGGGTGCGGGGTTCCGGGTTGCGTGCCGGTGACCAGGGAGAACAGTACTCGGCAGTAGGAGAAACGGCGGGCGAATATGGTTGCCATCCGCCCGGGGAGTCTTTATTCTCGACCCCGTGCAAATTCCTGCCGCCGGCCTGTGCGCCGCGCCGATGCTCGCAGATCGCGACGGTGCGGTGCCCCTCTCGCGTACCGCGGAGTCGGCTCGTCGGCTACTTGCCGTAGTAGTAACCCGCCGTAGCGGGGTCTGATCCGGACCGGCCCCCTCGCTGCGGGCCCCCCTTTCTGCTTTTGCTGGTCCCCCAAACCTGCCGACCATCTCTGGGAAGACCTACGTACTCATGACCACACTGACTCTGGAAAACGACGCCCTGACCACGGCCGCCCCGCGTAGCCTGCGCACCGAATGCGCGGAACTGACGGCCGCCCAATTCCACGACCGCTACGGCGAATGCCCCGGTCCGATCCGGCTCGCGGGCTGGTCGTCCACCGGTGCGCACGGCGGCGCTTTCACCGCGACCCTCGAATTCGCCGGCTGGTCCCGTTCGGTCGTCGCGGCGGGTAGTCCGATCGCCGCCATGACCTCGGCGCTCTACGAAGCCGGCCATCCCGTCGAGATCCTGCGGTTCCACCAGCGTCGGACACCGGCGGGTACCGCGACCTTCGTGCAATGCGAAAGCGACGGCCGTCGCGGCTGGGGCGCTGCCCTCGCCGCCGACGGTGCCGAGTCCTCGGTGCGGGCGATGATCGCCGGCGTCAACCGGCTCGGCGCACTCGGCTGAACCGTCGACGACGACAACGGCGGGCTCCACACCATCCCCGGAAAGTGTGGAGCCCGCCGTCGTCCGTCGATTCTATTCGGCCGCTTCGTCGTTGGCCGCCTGCTGCTCGGCGAGTTGCTTACGAACCTCGTCCATATCCAGATCCTTCACCTGGGACACCAGATCTTCGAGCGCCGCGGGCGGCAGCGCACCCGGTTGTGCGAAGACGAGCACACCCTCGCGGAAAGCCATGATGGTCGGAATGGACTGGATATTGGCGGCCGCGGCCAGGCCCTGTTCGGCTTCGGTGTCGACCTTGCCGTGCACGACATCGGGGTGTTTGTCCGACGACGCCTCGTAGGTCGGCGCGAAGCTGCGGCACGGTCCGCACCAGGAAGCCCAGAAATCGACGAGTACCACGTCGTTGCCGGTGACTATGTCGTCGAAATTCTGCTGGGTCAGTGTCTGGGTGGCCATGACGTCCTCTCGTGGTCGGTTTCAGGCTGTAACGCCGGCCCCGGCCGCGGTGTTCCACGGCGGTGTCGTACGCCACCGGCACCTACCCTACGTGGCGTGGTCGGGCGCCGCGTCGGCTCGGTTCAGCCGTGTCCGGCGACCTGCCACGCCCGGCGCTGGTCGCCGTCCCAGCGCCGGATCCCCACCACGGTCGCGGTGGTGTCCCGGTCCGCCGCGACCGCCGCGACCGCGTCGCCGATCCGCTGCGGCAGAATTCGGCGGGCCAGCGTCACATGCGGTGTCCACTGGTCGGGGCGCAGATTCGCCGGGATGTCGGGGCACGGTTCCATCACCTGATGGATCCGCCGATGGCAGGCCAGCAGTTGTTCGGAGGGGACTACGGCGCGTACCAGGATCGGCCGCCGGGCGCCGAACACGAGAACCCCGCCGAGGCGTACCGGGAACGGCCGGAACGGCAAGCGGTCGAGGTCCTGTTCGATACGGGGCCAGATCTGCCGGGCGACCGCCACGGTGATGTGCGGCCGGTGACTTTCGGTATCGCCGTCGTGCCGGCTTCGCCCGAGTCCGGGTAGTCCCGCTTCGGCGAGCAGTTCCCACTGCCGCCGGATTCGCTGCTCCGCTGTCTCGTCGAGCAGTAGTTCCACCGACTGCACCATATCTGCAGACGGTAGCGGTTCGTACGCCGGCGCATCGCGGGTCGGGCGCCGGGAGGCGCCGCGCCCGAAGATCAATCTTGGGTTACTCCGGGTGTTCCGGATGCCGGTCTCGCCTACTGTGCCTGACAACATCGACGATCGGTCGAGGGCCGGCGATTCGCGAGCGGCAGGTGGTGGCGTGTGTTCGAACGTTGCGGGATTCGGACGCGGTGGATGCTGTGCGGGTTGGTGGGTGTCCTGCTGGTGGCCGGGTGTGTGACCAATATCGAGGACACCGGCCCGGTGCCGCCGAAGGTGCCGGTACCGCCGGTGGCCGCGCTGGCCGCGCGGGTGCCGCCGGATATCGCCGCGGCCGGTGAGCTGGTGGTCGGGGTGAACGTGCCGTATCAGCCGAACGAGTACCGCGACCGGCGCGGCGCGATCGTCGGTTTCGATATCGACCTGATGGACGCGGTCGCGGCGGTGCTCGGGATCCGGGCCCGCTATGCCGAATCGGCGTTCGAGAAGATCATCCCCGCGGTTCAGGCCGGTACCTACGATCTGGGCATGTCCTCGATCACCGATTCGGTGGAACGGGAGGAGCAGGTCGATTTCGTCACCTATTTCAGCGCCGGAGTGCAGTGGGCGCAGCGCACCGGTCACCACGTCGACCCCGGGAACGCCTGCGGCAAAAGGGTCGCGGTACAGGCCACCACCGTCGAACATATCGACGAAGTCCCGGCCAAGAGCGAAGCCTGTGTCGCGGCGGGGAAGGATCCGATCATCATCGACGCCTTCGACGAACAGAGCGCGGTGACCAATGCGCTGGTACTCGGCCAGGTCGATGCCATGTCCGCGGATTCCCCGGTCACCGCGTACGCGATCAAACAGACCGACGGCAAGATCGAACCGGCCGGCCCGGTCTTCGATTCGGCGCCCTACGGGTGGGCGGTCGCGAAGGGATCGCCGTTGGCGCCGGTGCTGCGCGACGCGGTGCAATATCTGATGAACAACGGGCAATACCGGCAGATCACCGAGAACTGGGGTGTCCAGGAGGGCGCATTGCGCACCTCCGTGATCAACGGCGCGAGGGAGTCGCTGCGATGACCGCCGATCCGAATACGACCGCCGAGCCCGAACCGATCGTCGCGGTGCCGTTGCGCCGACCCGGGCGCTGGGTCTCCGCCGCGCTGATCCTCGCGCTCGCCGGGCTCTTCGTCTACGGCGCCGCCACCAACCCCGCCTATCGCTGGGACGTGTACTGGAAGTATCTGCGCGACACCCGGATCGCGGCCGGCGCGGTGGTCACGCTCGAACTTACCGTGCTCGCGATGCTCATCGCCGTCGTGCTCGGCGCACTGCTGGCGGTGATGCGGTTGTCGCCGAACCCCGTGCTGCGGTCGAGTGCCTGGGTCTATCTGTGGGTTTTCCGCGGCACCCCGGTATACGTGCAACTGGTCTTCTGGGGGCTGGTGCCGTCGCTGTACCAGAACGTCGCGTTCGGCGTTCCCTTCGGCCCGCGGCTGTTCGAGGTCGACGTACAGAGCCTGCAGGCCGGATTCGCGTTCGCCGTGATCGGGCTGGGGCTCAACGAGGCCGCGTATATGGCCGAGATCGTCCGAGCCGGTATCAACTCGGTCGGGGAAGGACAGCGCGAGGCCTCCATCGCCCTCGGGATGTCCTGGTCGCAGACCATGCGCCGGACGATCCTCCCGCAGGCGATGCGGGTGATCATCCCGCCGACCGGGAACGAACTCATCAGCATGCTCAAGACCACGGCGCTGGTCACCGCGATCCCGCTCAGTACCGATCTGTTCGGCCGGGCCCGCGATATCTACGGGGTCAATTTCCTGCCGATCCCGCTGCTGCTGGTCACCGCGACGTGGTATCTCGCGATCACCAGCGTGCTGATGGTCGGCCAGTACTACCTGGAGAAACACTATTCGCGCGGTATCTCCCGGCAGCTGACCGCGAAACAACTCCAGGAACTGGCCGACGCGCGCGGGGAGGTATCGGCGAAATGACCACCACGAGTTCGGAACCCATGATCCGCGCCGAACGTGTGTGCAAGAGTTTCGGGGCGCTGCGGGTGCTCAACGGGATCTCGCTCGATGTGCGGCACGGGCAGGTGCTGTGCCTCATCGGCCCCTCGGGTTCGGGGAAGTCCACCTTCCTGCGGTGCATCAACCATCTGGAGCAGGTCGACGCGGGCCGGTTGTATGTCGACGGGGAACTCGTCGGCTATCGGGAGAAGGGTGGCAGGCTCTACGAACTGCATCCGCGGGACGCCGCCCGGCAGCGGCGGGATATCGGCATGGTGTTCCAGCATTTCAACCTGTTCCCGCATCGCACCGTGCTCGCCAACATCATCGAAGCGCCGACCCAGGTGAAGAAGGTGCGCAGAGCCGACGCGCTGGCGCGCGCGAAGGAGCTGCTCGATCGGGTCGGGCTGGCGGACAAGGCCAACGCCTATCCGGCACAGCTCTCCGGCGGCCAGCAGCAGCGGGTGGCGATCGCCCGGGCGCTGGCGATGGATCCGAAACTGATGTTGTTCGACGAGCCGACCTCCGCCCTGGATCCGGAACTGGTCGGTGAAGTCCTCACCGTGATGCGCGAACTCGCCACCTCCGGGATGACGATGGTCGTGGTCACCCACGAGATGGGTTTTGCGCGTGAGGTGGCCGATCAGCTGGTGTTCATGGACGAGGGCGTGGTGGTCGAGGCCGGGGCACCCGGTGATCTGTTGACCAATCCGGTTCACGACCGCACCAAGGCGTTCGTCTCCCGGCTGCTGTAACGGCCGCTGATACGGGACCCAGGGCTGCTTTCCGGGCGGCGGCGGTTCCATGACCGCTGGTTATGGTGAGGAGAAGAAACATCTGTTTCACTTATCGCTTCGCACCCTGCATCGTTGGATGAATGGAAAACAGCGTTGCCGAGCCCGCCGTCACACTGAGCGGGGCCGCCGATAGCGAACTGGCCACCTTCGCGGCGCCGGTCTTCCGTCCGGGCGAGGACGGGTACGTGCGCGAGGTCTCCGGTTTCCAAACCGCCGACCGGCATCGGCCGGCCGTGGTCGTCGTCGCCCGGAACACCGAGGATGTGCGGGTGGCGGTCGATTTCGCCGCCCGGCACGGGCTGCCGGTGGCGGTTCAGGCGACCGGGCACGGCCTGTCCGTGGCCGCCGACCGGGGGGTGCTGATCAGCACCCGGCTCCTGACCGATATCGCGATCGATCCCGCCGGCGCACGTGCCCGGATCGGTGCCGGGGTGCGGGCGGGTGATCTGGTCGCGGCGGCGGCGCGGTACGGGCTCGCGCCGCTGAACGGCTCGTCACCGTCGGTGGGGGTGGTCGGCTATGTACTGGGCGGTGGGATCGGGCTGCTGGCCCGGGCGTACGGGTACGCCGCCGATCATGTGCGTGCGTTCGATCTCGTCACCGCCGACGGCCGGGTACGGACGGTCCGGCCGGGTGCCGATCTCTTCGGCGCGGTCCTGGGCAGCGGCGGCAACTTCGGTGTCGTGACCGCGATGGAACTGGACCTGGTTCCGGTCACCGGTGTGTACGGGGGTCAGCTGGTTTTCGATACGCCGCTGGTACCGCGCACGCTAGCGGCCTGGCGGGAATGGACCACCATGGTGCCCGATTCGGTCACCTCGACCGTCGCCATGCTGGACTTCCCGGCTGTCCCGGCGGTCCCCGAACCGCTGCGCGGGCGTTTCGCTGCCTCGATCCGGCTCGCCTTCGACGGTGACGTCCGGGAAGGCGAGCGCCTCGTGGCACCGTTGCGGGCGATCGGCACTCCGCTACGGGACGATCTGCGGGCGATGCCCTACACCGAATCGCACACCATCCACTCCGACCCCGATCATCCGCACGCCTATGCCGCCACCAACGCGCTGCTGGACGATCTCCCGCCGGATGCGCTGGCGGCACTGCTCGAGGTCGCGGGTCCCGACGCCGGGTACAGCGCGGTGATCGATATACGCCACCTCGGCGGCGCGCTGCGCGGACCCGGGCGTACCGATCTCGCGCTGGGTCATCGGACGGCGGGCTATGTGGTCCGCGTGATCACCGCCCCGGAACCCGGTGCCGAGCCGGGCGCACCCGTGCGCGCGGCCCTGGCGCCGTGGACGGTCGGCCACAGTCTCGCGTTCCTCTACGGTGCCGGGCACGCGGCCGGCGACGCACAGACCCGGGGCGGCTACCGTGCCGCGACCTTCACCCGCCTGGCCGGGCTGAAGGCGAAGTACGACCCGGGAAATATGTTCCGCTTCAACCGCAATATCGCGCCGGCGGGCCGGGCCGGTGTCACCAGCGATGCACGCGCGCGGTGACCTGTTCGGTGAATTCGCTGGTCGATGCCTGGCCGCCGAGATCGGCCGTGGCGATTCCGGCGGCGAAGGTCGCCGCGATCGCGCGTTCGATCCGCTCGGCCGCCCGGGCCAGGACGGCCCGGTCGTGCCGGGTCGCCAGCCACCGCAGCAGCATGGCCGCGGACCGATGCAGGGCCACCGGATTCGCCCGATTGTGACCCGCCAGATCGGGTGCGGCCCCGTGCACCGCCTGGGCCATCGCCCGGTCGGCGGAGCAGTTCAGCGAGGCAGCGGTACCCAGTGACCCGCCGAGCTGGGCGGCGAGGTCGGAGAGGATATCGCCGAACAGGTTCTCGGTGACCAGCACATCGAAATCGCCGGGGGCGCGGACCAGATGAGCGGCGGCCGCGTCGACGTGTTCGTCGGTCACCGTTGTTCCGGGATATTCCGCCGCCACGGCGTAGCAGCTGTCGCGGAACAGGCCCATCGTCAGCGGTAGCACGTTCGCCTTGTGCACGACGGTCACCTTTCCGCGTCGGCTCGCGGCCAGCCGGAACGCCTCGTGCGCGATCCGTTCGGAGGCCGCGCGGGTCACCAGACCGACCGACAGCGCGATATCCGGCGTGGGGCAGAACTCGCCGGATCCGACGGCCATGTTCCGGTCGGCGTAGAAACCTTCGCTGTTCTCGCGGACCACGACCAGGTCGATATCCGGCGCGGCCGCCGCGATGCCGGGGAACGCCTGCACCGGCCGGATATTCGCGTACAACCCGAAATGGCGCCGGATCGCGCCGCCGGGCGCGAGGCGGTGCTCGGGCGGATAGGAGGCGTTGTCGTGCGGGCCCAGGAGCCAGCCGTCGGTATCGAGCAGGCCGGTGAGCGTCGATTCCGGTAGGGCGGTGCCGAATTCGGCGATCGCCCGGTGTCCTATCGGCAGCGGGACCCAGTCGATCGCGGGCACGCCGGTGGCGGCCAGTGCCTCGTCCATCACGCGCCGGGCCGAATTCACCACTTCCGGGCCGATCCCGTCGCCCTCGATCAGTCCCAGCCGTAGTCGTTCACCCTGTGCCTTCTGCTCCATCCGCACATGGTCGCAGGACCTGGCCGGGGACCGGTGGGGGCACGCGCGATTCGCCGGGTGGTCCGTCGGCTACCGTTAACTGCTGCCGCGCTGCTATCTTGGTGATATCACTTTGATAGATGGAGGATGTCATGACATTCCGGAACGCCACCCGGGTCAACGGGTTCGTCGTGTTACTGATCTGGCTGGTGCTCACGATCGCTCTGGCGGCGGTTGCGGTGGCGGGATTCACGGCATTCGCCCAGCATCGGAACGCGGTGGCCCTGGCCGGAGCGATCGCCGCATGCGTGGTGGGAGCGGTCGTGTTGCTCGGTATCACCGGGCTGACGGTGGTGAACCCGAACGAGGCCAAGGTCGTCCAGTTCTTCGGCCGCTATATCGGCTCGGTCAGCGAACCCGGTTTCTTCTCGGTGCTGCCGCTGACCGACCGGCGCAGCATCTCGCTGCGGGTCCGCAACTTCGAGACCCAGAAGCTGAAGGTCAACGATGCCGACGGTAACCCCGTGGAGATCGCGGCGGTCGTGGTCTACAAGGTGGTCGACAGTTTCAAAGCCGCCTTCGCCGTGGACGACTACGAGGAATACGTGGCGACCCAGTCCGAAGCCGCGGTCCGGCACCTGGCCACCACCCACCCCTACGACGCGCACGACGCCGACCGCACCAGCCTGCGTGACGGCGCCGAGGTCGCCGAAGAGCTGACGGTGGAACTGCGCGACCGCACCGAAACCGCGGGTATCGAGGTGGTCGAGGCCCGGATAACGCACCTCGCGTACGCGCCGGAGATCGCGCAGGCGATGCTGGTCCGTCAGCAGGCGGCGCAGGTGGTGGCCGCGCGGACCCAGATCGTGGAGGGCGCGGTGGGCATGGTCGGGTTGGCGCTCAACCGGCTGACTGCCGAGGGCATGGTGGAACTCGACGAGGAACGCAAGGCCACCATGGTGTCCAACCTGCTCGTGGTGCTGTGCGGTGACCGGCCGACGCAGCCCGTGGTAAATGCGGGATCGCTGTACAACTGATGTCCGAACGCAAGAAGGTCCTGCTCCGGCTCGACCCGGCGGTGTACGACGCGGTCGCGAAATGGGCGGCCGACGATCTGCGCAGCGTCAACGCGCAGATCGAGTTCGCCCTCCGGCGCGCGCTGGAGCAGGCCGGGCGTTCCCCGCGCCGCCCGGGCCGCGACGACCACACCTGAGGTGCTGCCGGCATCCTGTGGGTGCGCGGGTCGCTGCGGCCGAGAGTCACCGACCGTAGCGGGGCGCTGTTGTCCGTATCAGGACCACACGCTGGAAATCTCGCCGGTCGACTGCAGTTCGTGCAGCCGCTCCAGGGTGCGGTCGATCGCGTTGTCGCTCAACTTCAGGTCCTCTGCTGCGCTACCGATCCGGTCATCGGTGATCGCCTTCAGCGGATCCAGCACACTCGGGGGAAGATCTGACCCGTCGTAATACCTGGCGAATGCGGAATACGACTCGAACCCCTTGTTGCCGCGGCGCGGATCGGCGTCTTCCGGGAAGCTCTCGGAATGGTCGTACAGCACCAGTTCGTCGTTGGGACTGGCGTCGTCGTTTCCGTCGTGCTTCGGCCGGAAGTTCGCCGTTCGCCCGTCGGCATTGCCGATCAGGGAGTGCCCGGCGGCTGCCTGTAATCCCTGTTCTTCCGGAAAGTCCCTCGCATACTTACTGTATTTCATCGGAACGTAGAGCTGTGAGGAACCCGGCCCGAAGGGCCCGTCGACGAGCGCGGTCGGTGGCACCAACGGTGCCCGCATCATCTCGAATACGCGGTAGCCCAGGACGTCCCTGATCGCCAACTGGCCCGGTGTATGAGGAATCCAATCGATATTGCCGAATTTTTCTTCGTCGAACGGCTTATAGATGAAAAGTACGCCGCTGTCGCGATCTCGGGCGACATAGACGCCATTCGAACTGTTGGGCAATGCGTTCGACAAGTCGTAATCGATCTCGAGCTGCCGCGAAGCGACGTACTGTTCGGCCGGGCTGGGTGTGTACGGCGGAAAGCGGCCGCTCGGCGGGACGGCGCCGCGAGCTCCGAGCTGGGCATCCATATTCGTCTGATCGATCATCGCCGCGACAGACCGGTCGTCGTGCCGCAGGTTCCTGACCCGTGTGAGGGTGGAGGTGACGTCTCCGTACCGGCGTGCGCTCTCCCGGGCCGCGGCCCTCGCCGTAATGACCATGCGCAACATCGCATCGTCCATGACACCGGTCCATGGGCCCAGATTCCTCATCAGCGGTCGGCGCCCCGCCGCGGCTCTCGATCACCCCGGCGCGGACCGGATCGCGGCTCGCGGTGCACGGGCGGTGGGGCGGCATCTGGACTCTCGTCCACCACCCGGCAGTAGCTCGTGCGGCGTGGCCGCAGGGCTGCGCGCAGAAACGCCGGACCATCCGCCACGGTGACGGGCTCCCGGCTCTCGGGTACCGGTATTCCGTCGGTGTACCACTCCTGCGCCGTGGGACATCCCTCGGGACGGGCCGATGTCAGGGTTATGGTCCCGGCGGCAGTGAGGCGGAATTCCGCGACCCGTTCGTACCCGGTCGCGACGAGTTCGTAGACCGCGACCACGGTGGGTACCTTGCCGGACATACTGCCATCCCGCCTACTCCGATTGGCACGCTCATTGTGACCGGCAGGGTCCGGATTGCACAAGCGGGCGATCACGGTCTGTGAGTAACGAATATCGCCGTTCCGGGAAACAGTTGTCCTCGTAGCGGACTCCATTGGCCCCATTCCCGGTCCAGCCATTCCGGCCATTCCGGTTCGACGATATCGTCGAGCACCAGCCCGGCTCCGACTATTTCCCGGACCCGGTCACCGATCGTCCGGTGGTGTTCCACATAGGTGCAGCGGCCCTCGCCGTCGATCTCGCTGTACGGGGTGCGGTCGAAATAGGGGATCACCGCTTCGAGGCCGTCCGGCCCCGGATCGTCGCGGAAGATCCAGCGCATCGGGTGGTTCACCGCGAACACCCAGCGACCGCCCGGTCGCAGTACCCGCGCGACTTCCCGCATCACCAGTGCGGAGTCGGCGACGAACGGTACCGCCCCGAAAGCCGAGCAGGCGAGATCGAAGGATTCGTCCGCGAACGGCAGCGCCTCGGCGCCGGCCTGGACCAGCGGTACCCGCGGTCCGCCCTGCGCCATGGCCGTGCGGCCCCGGGCGAGCATTCCTATCGAGATGTCGAGACCGACCGGATCGGCGCCCTGGCCGGCCAGCCAGCGGGCGCAGGGCGCCGACCCGCAGCCGACCTCCAGGATCCGTTTTCCGGCGACGTCGCCGAGAAAGCGCATATCGCCTTCGTGCAGGCCCTCCGGGCACCAGACGAACTCACCGCCGGTGCTGTCGGTACCCAGGAACTCCCCGTGGGTATCGTGGTATTGACCGGCATCGGCATCCCACCAGCGCCGGTTCGCGCGTTCGCTCTCGGCCGAGCCGACCCGCAGGCGCGCCGCACCCGCGGTGCCCAGTAGTTCGGTGGCCTGAGCGTGGCGATCTTGAACGAGGTCGTCGGACACGTCGCGAAGCCTATAGATCCGCTCCGGGGGGTCGTTTGCCCGCCCGGTTCCGGGTCGCGTACGCTGAACGCGCAAGTGATCACACCCGGAGCAGCTGGGTGTATCGCAGCGTACCGAAAGTCTCAATGTCCGCAACCGATCACAATCCGTCCGGAGCAAACCGCCACATGCCCACCACCGTCACCTCGCCGCAGGTAGCCGTCAACGACATCGGCTCTGCCGAGGACTTCCTCGCCGCCATCGACGCCACGATCAAGTACTTCAACGACGGCGATATCGTCGAAGGAACCATCGTCAAAGTCGACCGCGACGAGGTCCTGCTCGACATCGGTTACAAGACCGAAGGCGTCATCCCGTCTCGCGAGCTCTCCATCAAGCACGATGTCGACCCGAACGAGGTCGTTTCCGTGGGCGATGAGGTGGAGGCTCTCGTCCTCACCAAGGAGGACAAAGAGGGGCGCCTGATCCTGTCCAAGAAGCGGGCTCAGTACGAGCGCGCCTGGGGCACGATCGAGGAGCTCAAGGAGAAGGACGAGGCCGTCCGCGGCACTGTGATCGAGGTCGTCAAGGGCGGTCTGATCCTCGACATCGGTCTGCGTGGCTTCCTGCCCGCATCCCTGGTCGAGATGCGCCGCGTCCGCGATCTGCAGCCGTATGTCGGCAAGGAGATCGAGGCCAAGATCATCGAGCTCGACAAGAACCGCAACAACGTGGTTCTGTCGCGCCGTGCCTGGCTGGAGCAGACCCAGTCCGAGGTGCGCAGCGAATTCCTGCACCAGCTGCAGAAGGGCCAGGTCCGCAAGGGTGTGGTCTCCTCCATCGTCAACTTCGGCGCCTTCGTCGATCTCGGCGGTGTCGACGGTCTGGTGCACGTCTCCGAGCTGTCCTGGAAGCACATCGATCACCCGTCCGAGGTGGTCGAGGTGGGCAACGAGGTCACCGTCGAGGTCCTCGACGTCGACCTGGACCGCGAGCGCGTCTCGCTGTCGCTGAAGGCCACCCAGGAAGATCCCTGGCGTCAGTTCGCCCGCACCCACGCCATCGGCCAGATCGTGCCGGGCAAGGTCACCAAGCTGGTGCCGTTCGGCGCGTTCGTCCGCGTCGAGGAGGGCATCGAGGGCCTGGTGCACATCTCCGAGCTCGCCGAGCGTCACGTCGAGGTCCCGGACCAGGTCGTGGTCGTGGGCGACGACGCGATGGTCAAGGTCATCGATATCGACCTCGAGCGTCGCCGGATCTCGCTGAGCCTCAAGCAGGCCAACGAGGACTACAGCGCCGAGTTCGATCCGTCGAAGTACGGCATGGCCGACAGCTACGACGAGCAGGGCAACTACATCTTCCCCGAGGGCTTCGATCCCGAGACCAACGAATGGCTCGACGGTTTCGACAAGCAGCGCGAAGAGTGGGAAGGCCGCTACGCCGAGGCGGAGCGCCGGCACAAGATGCACACCGCGCAGATGGAGAAGATGGCTGCCGACGCCGCGGCCGAGGCCGTCAACGGTGGCGGTTCGTCGAACTATTCCTCCGAGAGCGGCGCGCAGTCGGCTTCCAGCCAGCCGGAATCGGCGGGTGGTTCGCTGGCCAGCGATGCTCAGCTCGCGGCTCTGCGGGAGAAGCTGTCCGGTAACGCCTGAGGCGGATATCGGTAGCGGATAGCCGAACAGAAGACCCCGGCCCTTTCTGGGCCGGGGTCTTCTGCGTCGGTGCCCGACCGTCAGTACCCGACGGTGAACCTGCGCTGGATGTACTGCGGAAACTCTGTTTCATCCAGTAGTGCGACCGCGACATCCTCGGCGGAGATATCGCGGCCGCCGGTATCGAGCAGCTGGTCGCCGCCGACCCGGAAGCGCCCGGTCCGGGCGCCGGGCTCGATCCGGCCCGAGGACGGGCTGAGGTAGGTCCAGCGGCGATTCGACGTGCGATAGATGTTCAGCGCGTCTCGGCCCGCGGCCACGGCTCGGTGATACTCCCGCGGTACGTCGAGGTCGCGGGGCAGATTCTCGGCGAAGCCCGGCTCGTCCACGAGTTGCCGGCCGGGTGCCACTTCCAGGCTGCCCGCGCCCCCGGCCACGAGAACCCGAATACGCGGATGGCGGGCGAGGGCGTCCACCATCGCTTTCGCCCCCACGACGAAATCGTGTGCGCGTGCGATCGTATCGTCGATGCCGTATCCGGCGTTGACCGCGCTGATCACCACATCCAGACCGGTGATCGCCGCGGCGATGCTCTGCGCGTCGCGCCAGTCCGCCACCTGCCAGGAGACTTCGCCCCGATCGCGGGGAAAGCGGGATTCGTGGGTGCTGAATCCCCGTACGAGGTGCCCGCGACGGACCGCTTCCGCGACCACCCGGGAACCGATGACGCCGGTGGCGCCGAAAACTCCGATATGCATATCCACTCCGGATCCATGCTGTGTTCATTTACTACACGGCGTTCAGAAACTACACGATGAAGCATAATCGCACACGGTAGAGTGTCAACCCGTGGCCGAAGGAGTGATGAATCGCCGAGAACGTC
>JABFXT010000810.1 GCA_013361595.1 Nocardia sp.
GAGCACCAGGCCCGGATCGAGGCCGTCACCGGTAACCGGTCCGCGCGACCACTTCGTTCTCCTTTCGCGCGTCGGACCACGCCGCCGCGCCGAACCATCGGGTGAGGGCGGTTTCGAGTGGTTCTGTGTCGGTGGCGGACCAGGCGATGTACCCATCCGGGCGGATCAGGACGGTGGCGGCGCCTTCGTCGGCCTCGGCGACGATCTGGTCCACCCGGTCGGACCAGCGGTCGATCGATCTCGGTATGCCGTCGAGACAGAGCAGCAGGCCGCGGCCGGAGCGCAGCAGCCGGCCGACTCGGGTCGGTCCGTCCGGGGTCGACAGGTCGAGGTCGATCATGCGCGGGCCGAGCCCCGTGTACTGGATGTCCAGGCCCGACATCATGCCCGCGACGAAATGGTTGGCTTCGGGGAGCCGGAGCAGGTCGGTGAATATATCGCGGACCGTGGCGAGATCCTCGTCCTGGCTCGGGTTCATTATCAGGCTCTGCGCACGGGTGGTGCGCAGTACCCGTGCGGCGACGGGATGGCGCTCGGTGTGATAGCTGTCGAGCAACCCCGCGGGCGCCCAGCCGCGCACCGCCGCGGCGAGTTTCCATCCCAGATTGACAGCGTCCTGGATGCCGAGGTTCACCCCCTGGCCGCCGATCGGTAAGTGGATGTGGGCCGCGTCCCCGGCGAAGAACACCCGACCCTCGCGGTAGCGCTCGAGCTGCCGGGCGGCGTCGCCGAATCGGGATGCCGCGCGCAATTCGCCCAATTCCGTCTCCGGCCCACACACCGCCCGCAGCGCTTCCGCGACCTCCTCGGCCGTGACAGGCAGATCGCGATCGGACTTCTCCGCGGAGAGCTTGCCGAATATGAATCGGTACAGCTCGCCCTCGATGGGGTGCAGGACGCTGAAGAATCCGCCACCGAACTCGAAGTACCGGCTGAAATGCTCGGACGAAGTACGGACCGTGGCAGAGCGGGCGGCGAGCGTGATATCCGCGACCACGGAGTACATCCTGGCGGTGGTGCCGGGGAACGGGACGCCGAGCAGCTTGCGGATCGTGCTGTGCCCGCCATCGCATGCGACGAGATAATTGCCGCGAATATCCCCGACCGTGACGCCGTCGGAATCCGGTTCGATTGCCGACACCTCGAATCCGCGCAATACCGGCACACCTCGGTCGACAAGGCGCTGTTCGAGGAAAGCCTCGAGCCGCGCCTGCGGGATGGAGACCGGGTACGGGTACCGGGTTCGCCACGATCGGCAGTCCAGCTCGATCGGTAGTCCGGCGAAGTGGCCGCCGAATTCCCCGCGCGGCAGCGCACGGTCGAGCAGCGGATCCAGCAGGCCACGGAGGTCGAGTATCTCCGCGGTCCGCGGTTGCAGTCCGCCCGCTCGGGACTGCGTACTACGCGTGCGCTGCTTTTCCAGCACGACGACCGGTATGCCGGCGAGTGTGAGCTCCTCGGCCAGCATCAAGCCGGTCGGCCCGGCTCCGACCACGATCACTTCGGTCCGCACATCATCCTCCAAAGTAGACTGAGTGCGATAATATACTCGATCTACTAATAGGCTATGGTGGGTCGATGACCGAACCGATGGGGTTGCGGGAACGCAAGAAGGCGCGTCTGCGCGAGACGATCGCGGCCACCGCGATCCGCATGTTTCTCGAATCAGGGTTCGACCAGGTCTCGATCACCGATATCGCGCGGGCGGCGGAGGTCTCCCGGCGAACCCTGTTCGCCTACTTCCCGACGAAGGAAGACCTCGTCCTGCAACGGTTCGCCGACCACGAGGACGAAGCGGCCAGAACAGTCAGGGCACGCCGCGGCGACCAACTGCCGCTGGACGCACTGCGGGATGCGCAATTGAGCGCACTACGTGGTCGCGATCCGAACAGCGGCCTGAACGACGACCCCGAGATCATGGCCTTCCTCCAGTTGATCCGCGGCACCGAAACTCTGGCGGCGAGGCTGCGGCAGTACACATCGCGCGGAGTCGACACACTGGCCGAGGCGCTGCGCGAGAACGGTTTCGATCCACTCACCGCACGCCTCACCGCAGCCCAGGTAATCGTGGTGCAGCACGAACTGGCCTTCATCAATCATGAATGCCTCGCCGCGGGGGAATCCGCAGCCGATCGCTACCCGGAGGCGGTCCGAGCCACCGATCATGCTTTCGATCTACTGCGCGACGGCCTCGGATCACTCGGTGGCGACCGGACGTGAACTCCCCCGATCGGAGCACCGCTCAGGACGTCGCGGCACCACGATCTTCGTTCGGCACCACCGGGCTCGGTGGCCGGCGGCGTGCCGTGGTGATGCTGTAGGTGAGGATCGACGACATCAGGATCACCAGTACCGGGGCGATCACCGGCGCCCACACCAGTTCGACCGGGAGCAGTGCCGCCGACCCGGCCGCCGCCGTCCACAGGACCGCACCCACCACCGAAGGAAGTGTGGTCGGGACGACGCCCCGCGGCGCGGTCACGGTGGCGATGTTCAGCAGATAAGTCGTTGCCACCAGGCCCGCCGCGGCCGCCGACACCAGACCGGTGTCGAAGAATGCCAGTACACCGATCACCAGCAGGACCGCGCCGATCGCCGCCCAGCGCCACCACCAGCCCGCCACCACCAGCACAATCGCGGCGGGGGCCGCCCACGGCTGGATCAGGGCGACCAGCAGGACCAGCAACGTGCCGGAGAGATGCGCGAGGAATTTGATCATCGGCGCACCCGGACCATCCGGCGGTGCTGGGGCAACAGGCGCATCGTCTGGTCCAGTCGAGTGTCAGCGGCCCACGGGACGATATCCACGCCGACGGTGCTCATATCGCGGTACATCGACATCCGCTCCAGCTGCCACATCTTCTCCATGGTCGGATCCAGATCTCCGGCGAAAGGACTGCCGCGCAACACATCCACCGCCACCACCACGTGCCCGCGTTTGCGCAGATCGATGAGCGCGAGTGCGAACTGGGTGTCCAGCAGGGTGGTGAACGCGACGATCACCGCGCCCAGCGGGACCGCGGCGTAGGGCGCGAGCGTGCCGGTCGTGGCGATGAACTCGTCCCCGACATCGAGCACGGTGTCCACGATCCGGTAGTACTGCCGGCGCCCGATATCGGGACGTAACCATCGTGGGGACCGGCCCAGGCAGACGACCGCGGTGCGGTCCCCGGCCTGCAAAGTGGACTGCACCACCTGCGCGGCCCCGCGCACCGAGAGTTCCAGCGCATCGCTGGCCGGGCCCGGCGCCTGCTGCGAGGTATCGACCAGGACGACCACATCGGCGGAACGGTTGGTCAGGCGCTCGGTCACGTACAACCGGCCGCGGCGCGCGCTGACCGGCCAGTTCACGATGCGCAACTGGTCGCCGGGTGCGTAGGGGCGGATATCGGCGTACTCGACGCCGGGGCCGTGCCTGCGGGTGAGGTGCACGCCGAGACGTTCGGGAAGTTCGGTGCGCGGCAACCGCATCCGCTGTGGATCGGTGATGGGGTAGACGTAGACCTCCCCGGCCGGCAGGGTCGCGGTGGCCAGCGCCATCCCGGCCGGGCTCAACGCCTTCACCCGCACAGCGATCGGATAGCGGCCCCAGCGCGTCGCAGATACCCGCAGCCGTAGTCCGGCCGGGGCGGAACCCGAATCGGCGGACTCCTCCACCGTCACCGTCATACCGTCGACCACGACCGGTTTACAGCGCAACAGCGCCTGCCCCTGGTCGACGAAGGCGGCGATGGTGACGGTGACCTCTTCGTTCTCGAAGCATCGCTGCGTACCGCTGCCGTCCACCTGAACCCGGGTGCGCGACACCTGCCAGGGCGCGCTGGCCAGCACACCGAGCATCGGTGAAGCGAAGACCACCAGCTGCCAGCTGCCCGCGACCACCGCCACCAGTAGCGCGACGGCCGAGGCGATGGCCAGCAGGTAGGTCAGCGGCGCGGGGCGCCAGCGGAGGCGGGCCTCCACCGTGGCGCTGGCGTCGCGGTGTCTCATGGCGTGGCGGCGCGCGGTACCGGCAGGCGGCGCAACAGTTCGCTGATCACGTCCTCGCCGCGGATACGGCGCACCCACATCTCCGGCCGCAGGGTGATCCGGTGCGCCATCGCGGGAATCGCGAGGGCCTTCACATCCTCGGGGACCACGAAGTCGCGGCCGTTGAGCAGTGCGCGGGCCCGCGCCATCTGCACGAGGTCCAGTTCCGAACGCGGGCTCGCACCGACCTCGACCTGCGCGTGGGCTCTGGTCGCCCCGGCGAGGGCCACCACATAACTCACGACATCCGGATGTACCGAGACGAATTCCACCGCGTGCCGCATCTCCAGCAGCCCCTTGGCGTCGACCACCTGGTTCACCCGCGGCGGTACGGCACCGCGTTCGAGCCGGCGCCGGATCATCTGGGTCTCGTCCTGTTCGGACAGGTAGCCGAGCCGCAACTGGATCGCGAACCGGTCCAGCTGAGCCTCGGGCAGCGGATAGGTGCCCTCGTACTCGATGGGATTGTCGGTGGCGAGCACGATAAAAGGTTGTGGCAGCGGGAAGGTCTCACCGTCGATACTGACCTGCCCCTCCGCCATCGCCTCGAGCAGGGCCGCCTGTGTTTTGGGCGGGGTGCGGTTCACCTCGTCGGCGAGCAGCATATGGGTGAACACCGGGCCCCGGCGGAAGGTGAACCGGCCGGTGGACATGTCGTAGATGGTGGAGCCGAGCAGATCGGCCGGTAGCAGGTCGGGAGTGAACTGCACCCGGGTGAAATCCAGGCCCAGGGCGGCCCGGGTCAGTCGGCGCTG
>JABFXT010000880.1 GCA_013361595.1 Nocardia sp.
GGCGGTACAGCGGCTCCGGCAGGACGGGCTGGCGCTGCTGGCGCCGTGGCCGCGACAGCGCGCCGAAACTCTGGCCGAACGGCTGGTGCAACCCCTGCTGTGCTGGTCGTGGGCGTCCACCCTGCCGGTGGCCCGGGCCGATCGCGGTACCCGGGCCTCGACCGTGGTCGCCTGCGGTCAGTTCCTGGTGTTCGATGCGGCGGCCTACCGGGCGATCGGCGGGCACCGGCCGGTGGCCGGCAGTGTGACCGAGGACCTCGATATCGCCCGGGTGCTGCGCCGCGCCGGCCATCGGAGCGCGGTCGCGGCGGCCGGCGAGCTGGCGCAGACCCGGATGTACCGGAGCGCCGATGACCTGGTGGCCGGTTACCGCCGCTGGCTCTGGTCGGCCTACGGCGGTTCGGTCGCCGGCGGTGTGGCGGTGGGCGCGGTCGCGGCCTGGGCGTACTGGCTGCCCCCGATGGCCGCGCTCCTGGGGCGCGGCCGCCTGCGCCGGACCGGCTTGATCGGTTACGCCGCCGCCCTCGCGGGCCGACTGCTGGCACGTGACCTGGAAACCGGACGGCGGCCGGACCGGCACGACCTGGTCGACGCCCTGGCGCACCCGGCATCGGTCGCGACCTACCTCCTGCTGTGGCAACACTCACACCGCGCCCGCCGCCGCGACGCCCTGACCTGGCGGGGACGCCCTTTGACACCCCGCCAAGAGCTGGATTCTCGCTGATTCTTGGTCTTGTGCCCGCGCGGTACCCGGCCGGATGATGAACCCGCCCGGCACGACCGGCGGGCAGGGCCGTCGCGGCCCGGGTTTCGAGGAGGCGCCACCATGACCATCGTCGGCCACACCAGCGTCGATACCACCTGGACGCAATGGCTCGAGCGCTTCTCGGTCCGGCTGCGCAGTCCGCACGGCACCGGCGACCCGCTCGCCCGGCACCACCTCGGCGAAGCACCGGAACAGTTGCCGGGTCTGCCGGGTACCTGGTGGGTGATCGACGGACGCGTGTTCATCGCCGCCAAACCCGGCGACCGGCTGGATCACGCCGGCGAACGCATCGCCGGTATCGAGATCCTCGATCCGGCAGACGGCGCGCCCGGACTCGTCCTACGCCACGACGACCGCGCGCTCGAGGTGGTCCGCCGGGACGACCTCATCACGGTCAACGTGTACGCCCACGCCGATTGAAAGCCGGTCAGGCGCTGAGCGGCGCGGCAGTGACGCCGTAACCCAGGTTGGTGAGCACCTCGCTGGTCGCCTTGGCGAAGTTCAGGGTGATGAAGTGCAGGCAGGGAGCGCCCTCGGCGATCAACCGCTCGCCCATCTCGGTCGCGATCTCGATCCCGGCGGCCCGGACCGCCGCACGGTCCTCCTCCGGCCCCGAACCCGCGGCCAGCCGCAGCCGCTCCAGCACGCGGTCCGGTAGTGGCCGGCCACACAACTCCTCGGCCCGTTCCACCGTGCGCAGGGAGGTGATCGGCATCAGCTCCGGAATGATCGGCTTGGCACCCTCCACCGGGTCCAGTGCCGCGATCCGATCGCGTAGCCGCAGGTAGTCGTCGACATCGAAGAACATCTGCGTGATCGAGTACTCGGCGCCCGCACGCAGTTTCGCCGCCAGGTACCTCGTATCGTGGTCCAGGTCGACCGAGCGGTGATGACCCTGCGGGAACGAGGCCACTCCCACGTGGAAATCGCCGAGATCGCGCACGATCCGCACCAGTTCCTCGGCGTACTCCACCCCATCGGGGTGGCGATGCCATTCACCGAGCGGATCGCCCGGCGGGTCGCCGCGCAGCACGAGGATATTGCTGATCCCGGAATCGGCGTAGGCCCCGACGATCGAGCGCAGTTCGGCGACGCTGTGCCCGACCGCCGTGAGATGACCGACCGGCAGCAGGGTGGTCTGCAGGGCGAGTTCGCCGGTGACCCGGACCGTGCGATCGCGGGTGCTGCCGCCGGCACCGTAGGTCATCGAGACGAATGCCGGATGCATCCGCTCGAATGTGCGCACCGCACGCCACAGCCGCTGTTCGCCCGCCTCGTCCCGGGGCGGGGAGAACTCCACGGAGAAGGGCACAGCGCCGCCGGCGTGCCGGCCCAGGCTCTGCACGACCGAAGGCGTCGCGGAGACGTCCGGTGACGTGGGAGACGGCCGGCCAGGGGTCGGGAGTCCCCGCGCGTTGTCGAAAGTCACCGGCTCAGTCTAGAGCCGACCCTGTACCCGGCCCGGACTGTCTCCCGCGCCGCCCGCTACCGGATCCCGGTCGAGGCCCGCGCGCGCGTATTCTGCGATCAGATCCCGCCGCCGCGGCGGGCGAACGTGGGTAGTTCCCGCAGCACCGGCGCCACCGGGCTCCGGCGGCCGCCCACCCCGCGCGAATCCAACCAACTGGGAGGTCACCCTGTCCGCCGGAACCGGTACCCCGACCCGGCCGGGTCCCACCTCGCCCGTTCCCGGGACAGCGGCCTTCGTGGCCGCCGTGGAACAGGCACTGACCGATTTCTTCGGTACCCGCCACGATTCGGTCGCCGAACTGGGACCGGTGTTCGCCGAAAGTGTCGAGGCACTCGAATCGTTCACGCTGCGCGGCGGAAAACGCACCCGGCCGGGTTTCGCCTGGATGGGCTGGCTGGGTGCCGGCGGCGATCCCGCGAGCGCCGGCGCGGCGGCGGTGCTGCGCGCGTGTTCGGCCCTGGAACTCGTGCAGGCCTGCGCGCTGATCCACGACGACATCATCGATTCCTCCCGTACCCGGCGCCGGTTCCCGACGGTGCACGTGGATTTCGAGCAGCGGCACCAGCGTGCCGGGTGGTCCGGCGATTCTCCGCACTACGGCGAATCGGTGGCCATTCTGCTCGGCGATCTGGCGCTGGCCTGGGCCGACGATATGGTGCACGACGCCGGCCTGGATCCGGCGGCCCTGGCCCGGTTCGCCCCGGTATGGGCCGGGATGCGCACCGAGGTGCTGGGCGGCCAGCTGCTCGATGTGCACGGTGAGGCCAGCGGTGACGAATCGGTGGCCGCGGCGCTGCGGATCAACCGGTACAAGACCGCCGCCTACACCGTGGAACGCCCGCTGCATCTCGGCGCGGCGCTGGCCGGTGCCGGCCCGGAGCTCATCGCCGCCTACCGCACCTACGGGACCGATATCGGGATCGCTTTCCAGCTCCGCGACGATCTGCTCGGGGTGTTCGGTGATCCGGCGGTGACCGGTAAGCCGTCCGGTGACGATCTGCGTGAAGGTAAACGCACTGTCCTGGTCGCCGAGGCGCTGCAGCGGGCCGGCGAGACCGACGCGGCCCGGACCCTGCGTACCGCGATCGGCACCGACCTCGACGAGGAACAGGTGGGTGAATTACGCGCCCTGCTCATCGAACTCGGCGCGGTCGACGCGGTGGAAGCGCGGATCGCCGCGCTGACCGATCAGGGCCTGACCGCCATCGACGCCAGTTCCGCCACCGCAGACGCGAAGACGCGCCTGCGCGAGATGGCCCTGGCCGCCACCCGGCGCGCGGCATGACGCGCGCCGTCCGGGTAGCCGCGGCGACGGGCCGCCCGTGAAGTCGGTGACCGGCCCGGCGAGCCGAGTGGTCGTGGTCGGCGCGGGATTGTCCGGCCTGTCCGCGGCGCTGTACCTCACCGGCGCGGGATGCTCGGTGACCCTGGTGGAGCGCGCCGATCATGTGGGCGGCCGGGTCGGGCGATACCGGTTCGCCGACTACGAGATCGATTCCGGGGCGACCGTGCTCACCCTGCCCGAGCTCATCGACGACGCGCTGGCCGCAGTCGGGGCGGATATCTCGAACACGGTGCCGCCGCTGCGCATCCGGTCGCTGGACCCCGCCTATCACGCGCGTTTCGCCGACGGATCCGAACTCCGGGTCTTCGCCGACCCGGACCGGATGAGCGCGGAGGTGGCACAAGCCTGCGGGCCGGACGAAGCGGTGCGGTACCGGCGGCTCCGGCACTGGCTGGGCCGGGTGTACCGGGCCGAATACGACGAATTCCTGGCGGCGAACTTCGATTCCCCTCTGGATATGGTGCGCTACCCCGAGAAACGGGCGGCCCTGGTCGAACTGATCCGGCTCGGCGCCTTCGGGCGGCTCGGTAACCGGGTCACCCGGACACTGCGCGATCCCCGGCTGACCCGCCTGTTCACCTTCCAGGCGCTGTACGCGGGTACGGCGCCCGAGCAGGCGCTCGGCGTGTACGGGGCGATCCCCTACATGGACACCGCGCTGGGCGTCTACTTCCCCGACGGCGGAATGCGGTCGGTCGCCGAAACCCTGGCGGGCGCCTTCACCGCGGCGGGTGGCCGCCTCGAACTCGGCACCGAGGTCTCCGGGCTCGACTATCGCCGACGCCGGGCACACCGGGTACTCCTGGCCGACGGCCGGGAGCTGCCGTGCGACGCGGTGGTCCTCACCGCCGACCTGGGTTCGCTGGATCGCTTCGGCGTCCGCCCGCGCCCCGGGCTGCGGGCCTCACCGTCGGCGGTCGTCGCCCACGGCACCGTTCCCGCCGCCGTCGCCGAAAGCTGGCCGGTACAGGCACATCACACCATCGATTTCGGCGCGGCCTGGGCAGGTACCTTCGCCGAGATCACGCCGCGGCGCGGCGGGCGTCTCATGAGTGATCCGTCGCTGCTGCTGACCCGGCCCGCGCGCAGCGATCCCGACCTGTACCTCACCCGCGGGCAGACCCGGTACGAACCGTTCTCACTGCTCGCTCCCTGCGCGAATCTCGATTCGGCCCCGCTGGACTGGGACCGGCTCGGCGCG
>JABFXT010000314.1 GCA_013361595.1 Nocardia sp.
AAACCGCGGACCTCCCCGGCCCGGGCCTTCGCGTAGAGACCCTTGGGGTCACGGGCCTCGCACACCTCCAGCGGGGTGTCCACGAAGACCTCGACGAAGGGGATTCCGGCGGTGTCGTGGGTGGCGCGCGCCCGCTCGCGATCAGCCCGATAGGGACTGATGAGGGAGACGATGGCGACGGTCCCCGATTCGGCGAACATCCGGGCGACCTCGCCCACCCGGCGGATGTTCTCGGTGCGATCGGCCGCGCTGAAGCCCAGATCGGAATTGAGACCGTGGCGCAGATTGTCGCCGTCGAGCAGGAACGCGGGGCGTCCGGCGGCGACCAGGCGCCGCTCCAGCTCCACTGCCACCGAAGATTTCCCGGACCCCGACAACCCGGTGAGCCAGACGGTCAGCCCGCGGGTCGCGCGCTCGGATCGCTCGACCGCGCTGGCATGCCAGACCACCCGTGACGAGGGCAGGCTGGGCCCGGTGATCATCCCGGCGCCCACGGTATCGCCGGTGATCTCGTCGACCAGCAGGAAACTGCCCGTGGTGCGGTTGCGACGATAGGGGTCGAACTGCAGTGGTTGCCGGGAACGCAGCTGCACCCGGCCGATCTCGTTGAGTGTCAGTGCGGCCGCGTTCTCGTCCCGGTGCAGCGTGTTCACATCGAGGCGGTAGTCCAGTGTGCGGACCTGCGCGGGCACACTGCGGGTGGTGTGACGGACCGTATAGGACGCTCCGGGTCGCAGCTCGGCCTCATCGCTGAACCAGCACACCATGGTGTCGAGATCCCGGCTGACCTGCGGGCGGTTGGCGGGGCGGCAGAGCATATCGCCGCGGCCGATATCGAGCTGGTCGGCGAGTCCGACGGTGACCGCCTGCGGCGGGAACGCCTGGTCCAGCGGTACTCCGCCGGGTCCCCAGATTCCGGTGACTGTGGTCGTGAGACCCGAGGGGAGCACGGTGATCTCGTCGCCCGGGGACCAGACACCACTGGCGATGGTGCCCGCGTATCCGCGGAAATCCGGGGTATGGCTGCGGATCACGTACTGCACCGGTAGCCGGGCGTCGATGAGATTGCGGTCCGAGGAGATATGTACCTCTTCGAGGTGATGGAGTAGCGGGCTGCCCTCGTACCAGTCCATGGTGGCGCTGCGGTGCACGATATTGTCGCCGTTCAGCGCCGACATCGGGATGAAGGTCAGATCCGCGATCTGTAACCGCGACGCGAAACCGGCGAACGCCTCGCGGATCTCGGCGACCCGCTGCGCCGAGTAGCCCACCAGGTCCATCTTGTTCACACACAGCACCAGGTGCGGGACCCCCAGCAGCGAGGCCAGGAACGCGTGCCGCCGGGTCTGTTCGACCACCCCGTGCCGGGCGTCGACCAGGATCAGGGCGAGGTCCGCGGTCGAGGCACCGGTGACCATATTGCGGGTGTACTGCACATGGCCCGGCGTATCGGCGATGATGAATTTGCGCCGGGGGGTGGCGAAGTAGCGGTGCGCGACGTCGATGGTGATGCCCTGTTCGCGTTCCGCGCGCAGGCCGTCGGTGAGCAGGGCGAGATTGGGATAGTCCTCGCCGCGGTCGCGGCTGGTGCGTTCCACCGCGTCGAGTTGATCGGTGAACAGGGTCTTGGAATCGAAGAGAAGCCGTCCGATCAGCGTGGACTTACCGTCGTCGACGCTGCCCGCGGTGGCCAGGCGCAGCAGGGTGCTCATCAGAAGTAGCCCTCTCGTTTACGGTCTTCCATCCCGGCTTCGGAGATCCGGTCGTCGGCGCGGGTCGCGCCTCGTTCGGTGACCCGCGCGGTCGCCACTTCGTCGACGACCTCGGCCGGGGTGGCGGCGGTGGATTCCACGCAGCCGGTGCAGGTGGCATCACCCACGGTGCGGAACCGCACCAGGGCCTCGTGCGGTTCCTCGCCGTCGAGCAGGGTCAGGAACCCGGTGTGCGCCAGCAGCATGCCGTCGCGTTGCACCACCGGTCGCCGATGCGCGTAGTACAGCGACGGCAGTTCGATACCCTCGCTCGCGATATAGGTCCAGATATCGAGTTCGGTCCAGTTGGACAGCGGGAAGACCCGGATATGTTCGCCGGGGCGGTGCTTACCGTTGTAGAGGTTCCACAGTTCGGGGCGCTGGCGGCGGGGGTCCCACTGGCCGTACTCGTCCCGGAAGCTGAAGACTCGCTCCTTGGCCCGGGCTTTCTCCTCGTCGCGGCGGGCGCCGCCGAAGACGGCGTCGAACCGGCCCTCGCGCAGGGTGCGCAGCAGGGTGGCGGTCTGCAGCCGGTTGCGGCTGGCCCGGGGTCCGGTGTCCTCGGTGACGCGACCGGCGTCGATATCGTCCTGGACCCGGCCGACGAGCAGGCGTAATCCGTACTTCGCGACGGCCGCGTCGCGATACTCGATCACCTCGTCGAAGTTGTGTCCGGTGTCGATGTGCAGGATCGGGAACGGGACCGGGGCCGGCCAGAACGCCTTGGTGGCCAGATGCAGCATCACCACGGAGTCCTTGCCACCGGAGAAGAGGAGGACCGGACGTTCGAAGGTCGCGGCCACCTCCCGGAGGATATGGACGGATTCGGCCTCGAGCGCGGCCTGATGCGAGAGTTCGTACGTACTCGCCGCCGACTTCGTGTGCTGGCTCACGTCTAAAAACTAGAACACGTTTCTATGCGCGGTCAACGGTTTGCTGGATGACGGCCGCCCGCCGCGGCGGTGACGGCGTCGGCGGCGGCCACCAGGGCGGCGCCCCGGCGGCCGATCTCGGCCCCGGTGATCGGTTTACCGACGTACATGGTCAACACGAGTTGCTGGCGTCCGTCGGCGTCGTAGGTCGGGGCGGCCAGCAGGCTCACCGGATGCTCTTTGCGCGGCCGCAGGTCCGAGCCCAGGTAGACCCGCTCGCCCAGGGTGGTGACGAGTTCGCCGACGGCGGTGCGCAGCTGGTCGGGCAGGTCGTGCCCGGCGACCCCGGCGAGCAGCGAGTACAGCTGCCGGCCCGCGCCGGTCATGCTCTCCACCAGGTAGCCGCGGTCCCGGCATTCGGCCATGATCCGGCGCAGCAGGGCTTCGTCCTGGCGCAGTGGAACGGTCGGTGCGGTGCGCAGCCAGGCGGTGAACGCGGCCTCGGTGTCCCAGAGCGCGTACATGAGCCCGACCGGCGGGGCGAACCGGTAGGTGGCCCCGACCTGCACCATTGCCGGGCCGGCGCTGTCGAGGACGCTGATCCGCTCGCCGACGACGGCGGAGGCGGTGCAGGTGGTGCCGTACACCGTGCTCAGGCGTTCCAATTCGGGATGAGCGAGCGCGGCGATGGAGAAACTCTCCTGGGCCACCCGGCCCGCGGCGATCAGTGCCGGGCCCGGACCGTACTCGCGGGTGCGCGGATCGCGGGTAAGGTAGCCGGCCGCGGTCAGCTCGGTGAGGATGCCGAGGCAGGTGGGTTTGGCGATGCCCAGGTCGCGGGCAATTTCGGAGAGGCCGGCGCGGCTGCCGCGGCGGGCGACGACGTAATCGAGCACCTGGACCACGCGCTGGGTGGGAGCGGAGCGCCGGCCGACCTCGCGAACCTCCGATATTCCTGCTGACATTGACCGCTCCTAGAACAGGTTCTAATCTTCTCGGTATCGCAATGTACCAGGGCGGTACATATATGGAACACCGGGAGTATCGTGCTGACCCAGCCGTTCGCGGACTCGATCGCCGCCGCCGAGGAAATCATCAAGAGCGCCCCGCATATCCGCACCGAACAGGATCTCGCCGAGGGCTACGACTACCTCGCGGGCAGTATCCGCGCCGCCATCCAGATGTCGTGGGCCTTCGAGCGGGACTTCCCGTTCTTCGTCGAGTCCACCGGGCCCTACACCAAGATGGGCCTGGACAACCCGGACACCCTGTACTGGCACGCCAACCTGCGGCCCGATGCCGAATACGTGGTCACCGGGACCCGCGGCACCACCCGTGACCTGAGCTTCCAGGTACTCAACGGCAACTATTCGCCGACCGAGGTCCCTGGCGGGGAAACCGCCTTCGACGACCGGTCCATCGATATCGCAGCCGACGGCAGCTACGAACTGACCCTGGGACCCGGCCCGGGCGGTCGTAATCACATCCAGCTCGCCGCCGATTCGACCATGCTCGCGGTCCGTGAGGTCTACGGCGACTGGGCCACCGAGAAGGCGGGCACCGTCCGGATCGCCCGGGTCGACACTGTGGGCTCGGCACCGCCCGCGATCACCTCGGAGTTGATGGCCAAACGCTACGAGGTCGCGGGCAAGATGCTGGTGTCGCGGCTGAAGACCTTCCTCGCCTTCCCCGAATGGTTCTATCTGAACCTGCCGGTCAACACCATGACCGAACCGCGGCGCACCCCCGGCGGGCTGTCCACCCAGTTCTCCTCGGTCGGCCACTACGATCTCACCGACGACCAGGTGATGATCCTGACCGTGCCGAAATCCGATGCGCCCTACCATGGCTTCCAGCTCGGCAGCATGTGGTACCTGTCGCTGGACTACATCAACCATCAGACCAGCCTCAACGCCGATCAGGCGAACGTCGATCCCGACGGGATGATCCGGCTGGTCGTCAGCGAACGGGATCCGGGCCTGGTCAACTGGATCGAACGCACCGGGCACGATCGCGCCTACCTGCAGTTCCGCTGGCAGCGGCTGTCCCGCGAGATGACGCCCGAGGACGGCCCGACGGTGGAACTGGTTTCCTTCGACGAACTCCCGGATCGGCTGCCCTATTACAAGGAATCGCGGATCA
>JABFXT010000117.1 GCA_013361595.1 Nocardia sp.
CGGTGGAGGACCGGGCCACTCGCCCGGCTACCGCGGTATCAGGAGAGGCCCGATTCCCGGGCGGCGATCTCGAGGTCCTTGTCGCCCCGGCCGGACAGGCACAGCAGCACGACCGTGCCGGGAGCCAGCTCCCCGCGCTCCGCGAGATCCAATAGGCATCCCACCGCGTGCGCCGATTCCAGCGCGGGGATGATTCCCTCAGTGTGCCCGAGTTCCCGCATACCGCGGAGTGCGAGTTCGTCGGTGACGGCGACGGAGCTCAGCCGGCCGCTGTCCTTCAGGTAGCCGAGTTCCGGGCCGACTCCCGGATAGTCCAGTCCCGCGGCGATGCTGTGCGTCGCCGCGATCTGGCCGTCGTCGTCCTGTAACAGGTAGCTGTAACTGCCGTCGATCTCCCCGGGGGTGCCCGCGCTCAACGTGGCCGCGTGCGCACCGGTCTCCATTCCGCGACCGGCGGCTTCGGCCCCGATCAGCCGGACACCGGCATCGGCCACGAACGGCCGGAACGTGCCCAGCGCGTTGCTGCCGCCACCGACGCAGGCCAGCACGTAGTCGGGCAGCCTGCCCTCGGCGGTGAGGATCTGCGACCGGGCCTCGGCACCGATGGGATATTGGAAATCTCGCACGATGCGTGGGTAGGGGGCGGGTCCGGCCGCACTGCCCAGCAGGTAGTGGGTGGTGTCGACCTGCGCGACCCAGTCCCGGACGGATTCGGTGATCGCCTCCTTGATCCGGCGGTTCCCGGTTTCCACCACCCGGATCTCGGCCCCGAGCAGCCGCATCCGGATCACATTCGGCCGCTGCCGTTCCGCGTCGACCGCGCCCATGTACACGGTGCAGCTCAAACCGAGCATCGCCGCCACCGTCGCGACCGCGACGCCGTGTTGTCCGGCACCCGTTTCGGCGACGAGGCGGCGTTTGCCCATCCGGCGGGCGAGCAGGCCCTGTCCGAGCGCGTTGTTGATCTTATGAGACCCGGTGTGGGCCATATCTTCCCGTTTGAGGTAGACGGTCGGCGCCGCCGCTCCCAGCCGCGCCGCGAAACGCGGCACCTGGTGCAGCAGGGTGGGCCTGCCCACCCGGGTCCGCAGCAACCCGGTCAGCTCGCGGGTGAAGGCCGGGTCCGCGCGGGCCAGCTCGTATTCCTTCTCCAGATCGAGCAGAGCGGCCATGAGGCCCTCGGGAGCGTATCTGCCGCCGAATCTCCCGAATCGGCCGCGCTCATCCGGGAAATCCCCGGGACGAAAGGCATTTCGCTCGACCCCGTGACCGACGACCATCCAGCACTCACATTCCCTGTTCCCGACACCGCTGCGGAAAGTCTGGCTGCCCGGCGCGAGCGCCGAGTCACCTCTCGGCAACGGATTAGTTAACAGTACTAAAGGGATGGATTTTCGTCGCGGCCGCGCGAAGCGCGCAATCCAGGCCTTCCCCACCACGAGAACCGACCCTTATTGTAGGATTGTCGACAATATGGGCCAGGGATGACCGGCCGCCGACAGGGAGGAGCATTCACCGTGCTCACGGAAGCCACACTCACCGCCGCCGAACGGAAAGCCGTGGAATCGGTACCCACCGGTCTCTTCATCGATGGCGGGACACGCGAGACCGCGAAGACCATGCCGGTTCTCGATCCGGCGACCGGTCAGCGGCTGTGCGATGTCGCCGACGCCACCCCCGAGGACGGCCTGGCCGCTCTCGACGCCGCGGCGAACGCCCAGGCGGCATGGGCGCGCACCGCCCCGCGCGAACGCAGCGAGATCCTGATGCGCGCCCACCGCATGCTGCTCGACGACGCCGACCGCCTCGCCCTCGTCGCCACCCTCGAAATGGGCAAACCCCTGGCCGAGGCACGCGGTGAGGTCACCTACGCCGCCGAGTTCTTCCGCTGGTTCGCCGAGGAAGCCGTCCGCCTCGACGGCGGCTACATGCCCGCACCCGGCGGCGGCGCCCGGTTCCTGGTGACCAGGCAGCCGGTCGGCCCGAGCCTGCTCATCACACCCTGGAATTTCCCGATGGCCATGGGCGCCCGCAAGATCGGGCCCGCGCTCGCCGCCGGCTGCACCAGTGTGGTCAAACCCGCCGAACAGACACCGCTGTGCACGCTGGCGCTGGCCCGGATCCTGCACGAAGCAGGTGTTCCCGCCGGAGTGGTGAACGTGGTGACGACCTCGGATCCGGGCGCGCTGATGACACCGCTGATCCACGATCCGCGCTCGCGCAAACTGTCGTTCACCGGATCGACCGCGGTGGGCAAGAAACTGCTGGAGCAGTGCGCCCGGACCGTCATGCGCACCTCGATGGAGCTCGGCGGCAACGCCCCCTTCATCGTGTTCGACGATGCCGATCTGGACGCGGCCGTCGACGGGGCACTGGCGGCGAAGATGCGCAATATCGGACAGGCCTGCACCGCGGCCAACCGGTTCTTCGTCCAGCGCGGCGTGGTCGGCGAATTCGCCGAACGGCTCGCCGCGCGGATGGGCGAACTGCCGCTGGGGCGCGGTACCGAACCCGGGGTCGTCGTCGGCCCGCTGATCGATTCCGACGCGGTGGCCAAGGTGACCGAACTCGTCGCCGACGCGCGCACCCGCGGGGCCCGCGCCCTGCTGGGCGGTGAACCGCTGGACGGCCCCGGACATTTCTACCCGGCCACCGTTCTGGTGGATGTCCCCGACGAAGCGCAGATCTGCCATACCGAGGTGTTCGGCCCGGTCGCGAGTATCGCGACCTTCGATACCGAGGAGGAGGCCGTGGCGCGCGCCAACGACACCCCCTACGGCCTGGTCGGCTACGTCTACACCGAAGGGCTGCGGCGCGGCCTGCGGGTCTGCGAAGCCCTGGACACCGGCATGGTCGGCTTGAACCAGGGCGTCGTGTCGAACCCGGCCGCTCCGTTCGGCGGGGTGAAAGAATCCGGCCTCGGCCGCGAAGGCGGCCTGGTCGGCATCGACGAATTCCTCGAGATCAAATACATCGGAGTACCACTGTGAATTCCTATCGGATCGCGACGATTCCGGGCGACGGTATCGGCGTCGACGTCACCGCCGAAGCGGTGAAAGTTCTCGACCGGGTGCTGCCCGGGATCGAATGGACCGAATTCGACTGGTCCTGCGAGAACTATCTGCGCACCGGCGCGATGATGCCCGCCGACGGGCCCGAGCGGCTCGCCCGGTTCGATGCGATCCTGCTCGGTGCGGTCGGTTTTCCGGGCGTGCCCGACCACATCTCGCTGTGGGGGCTGCTGATCCCGCTGCGCCGGGCCTTCGGCCAGTACGTCAACCTGCGCCCGGTCCGGTTGCTGCCCGGTACCACCTCGGCGCTGCGCGACCGCACCGCCGCCGATCTGGACCTGCTCATCGTCCGGGAGAACTCCGAGGGCGAGTACTCCGAGATCGGCGGCCGGCACAATCCCGGCCGGCCGGACGAATTCGTCCTGCAGGAGTCGGTTTTCACCCGGGTCGGCTGTGAACGCATCATCCGTTACGCCTTCGAGCGGGCGACCGAACGCGCGGGCCGGGTCTGCTCGGCCACGAAATCGAACGGCCTCATCCACTCCATGCCCTACTGGGACGAGGTGTTCGAACGGATCGCCGCGGAATACCCGGCGGTGCAGACCCGGCAGATGCATGTCGACGCGCTGGCGGCCGAAATCGTGCTGCACCCCGACCGGCTCGATGTGATCGTCGGCTCGAACCTCTTCGGTGACATCCTCTCCGACCTCGCCGCCGCCGTCACCGGCGGACTCGGGCTCGCCCCCTCCGGCAATATCAACCCCGCCCGGGACGCCCCGTCGATGTTCGAGGCGGTCCACGGCAGCGCACCCGATATCGCGGGTCAGGGCATCGCCAACCCGGTGGCGCAGATCCTGGCGGGCGCCATGCTGCTGGAACATCTCGGCGAGCACGTCGCCGCCGCGGCGGTCGACCGGGCGGTCACCGATGTCCTGGGCGACGGCGGTCCACGCACTCCCGATCTCGGCGGCACGGCCACCACCACCGAGGTCGGTGCGGAAATCGCCGACCGCGCGTCGACCCTGCTGCACGCCTGACCGCTGATCCGGGGCCGGTGTCACCGCCGGTCCCGGTTCGGCCGCGAACAGCGTCATCGAGTGCCGAGCCGACAGGTGACGGTTGACTCTGCCGGACTCTGCGTGCACACTGCTCTCATTAGAGAGCGCTGCTCGCAGAGTGTGATGGAGAACGGGCATGTACGAAGTCTGGAAATGGGCCAACCTCACGGTGGCCTTCGTGGTGGAACTGGCCGCGTTCGCGGCATTCGCGCTGTGGGGGTGGCAGGCCGCCGACTCGACTCCGGTCAAGCTCGTCGCGGCCGTCGGCGCGCCCGTACTCGCTATCGCCGCGTGGGGACTCTTCGCGGCACCGAACTCCGTATTCGACCGGCCGCTGCTCACCCTGGTCACCGAGATCCTGGTCTTCGGCGGCGCGGCGATCGCCCTGTGGGCCGCGAGCTACCGGACGGCGGCGGTCGTCTTCGTCGCCGTACTGGTCGCGAACCTGCTGGCGATCCGGCTCGGGCACCTTCGACCGTAACGAGTTCGATCACCGCGACTCCCCGGCCACCATCGGCCAGCGCGCGCGGAGACTACCGGCCGGTCGCGGCTACGTCACGCATCCGCTTGTTTGTTTCCTTCCCTGATTACCCGGTGACATTCTGGGAAGAGCCAGTGTGTGGACGGTCCCGGGTCAGGAACTCCTTCCTCGCGCTCGATCCGGCCACGCGAGCAGGCCACCGGCTCCGCAGC
>JABFXT010000135.1 GCA_013361595.1 Nocardia sp.
CCAGGACAAGGCAGACCGGTTCAGGACGGAGCCGCGATGCGCACACCCAGCAGATCCATGAGTTCGGCAAACGTCCGGGCGGCGGCAACGCGCCGCTCGGGGAGTTCGAGTCCGTACTCCTTCTCGACCAGCACGATGATCGACAGCACGGTCAGCGAATCCACGTCGAGATCGGCGAGAGTGGCGGCGGGCGGGATATCGCCGAGTTCCAGATCGCAATGGGTGCGCAGGAATTCGGCGACATAGTCCCGGATCGGCACGGGATCGGGCACGGCGATCGGGCTTCCGGCACTGTCGGGGAACCCACACCGGGCGAACGACGCAGTCCACCCGGCCCTGTGCAGAATGGACCCCTGATACGACCACGGGATGTTCAGCGGCCGAACGGATTTCGTCGCCGAGGCGTCCAGCCACTGAACAGGGGCAGCGGCTACCAGGTGAGTACCGGTTTGATCACCGACCCGGCGCGCTGCTCGGCGAGCGCCTTCTCGATCTCGGTATGCGGGAAGCGCGTGACGAGCCGGTCCACCGGTAACAATCCGCGGGTGTGCAGATCGAGCAGCCGCGGAATGAATGTGGCCGGTACGGCATCGCCTTCCAGGCAACCGCGCACCGTTTTGCCGCTGAGCACCAGATCGCGTACGTCGATCTGCGGGACCCCCGCGCCGAGTCCGACCGCGACCACCGTGGCGCCGGTGCTCGAGGCCGCGAAAGCGTCGGCGAGCACTTGCGGCGAACCCGTGGTGTCCAGCGCGTGCGTCGCGCCCCCACCGGTGATCTCGCCGATCGCGGCGATCGTATCGGTCGCGGTGGGGTCGAGCACCTCATCGGCACCCAGGTCGCGGGCCGATCCGCGGCGCGATGCGGCGGTTTCCACCACGATCGTCCGGACCCCGGGTACGGTGCGGGCGGCCAGCAGCGCCGCCGATCCCACCGCACCGGCACCGTAGATCGCCAGCCAGGAACCGGATTCCGGCCGCAACGCGTTCAGTACCGCACCCGCGCCGGTCTGGAACCCACAGCCGAACGATGCGGCCACGGCCGGATCGGCCGCCGGGTCGACGACGATCGTGTTGTCCGGGGTGGTCAGTGCGTATCCGGCGAAACTGGACTGCCCGAAGAACCCGTCGCGCACCGGCAGTCCGTCGACCGTGACGCGGGCCGACCGGTCCGGGCGCCGGCCGAAATGGTTCAGGGCGGTCGAGTTCCGGCAGTAGGCCGGTCGCCCGGACGCGCAGTTCGGGCAGACGCCGCAGTGCCGGAAGGTCAGCACCACATGGTCGCCCGGCGCGACCGAGGTCACCGCCGCGCCGACCGCTTCCACGATCCCCGCGCCCTCGTGGCCCAGCAGCACCGGCCGGTCCGGTTTGCCCAGCGCCCGGTTCACCAGGTCGGTGTGGCAGATACCGGCCGCGAGGATGCGGACCAGGATCTCGCCGTCCCGTGGTTCGTCGAGGTCCACCGTCTCCAGCGAGAACGGCGCCGCCGGATCGCGGGACAGCACCGCCGTCGTCCGCACCGTCATACCCGTTCCAGCAGGAAGTAGAAGTACTCGCCGTCGGCGAGCACCAGCTCCGGACGGCCGTTCATGATCCCCATCAGGGTGGTGTCGTCGAGCCATTTGAAGTGGTCGAACACGGCCCGGCCGTCGTAGACCATGGTGGCGGTGACCTCGCCGCGGAACTCGATGTTCCACAGGGTCGCCTCGCCCTGTCCCAGTTCGACATTCGAGAACAGGGTGCCGTCCTCGGCTCGGCAGATGAGGGGTTTCGCGTCGCCGAGCGAATGGAAGGTCTTGCCGTACCAGCGACTCTTGGGCAGGGCCCGGCAGAGCGGATGACCGGTCTGGAACGCATCACCTCGCCACTGGCCCAGGATCTCCTCGGCGCGGGCGGGTCGCAGCCGGGCCCACAGATCGTCGAGTTCGGTCACCGATACGCCCTCGGTCTGCTCGCGCAACTGCTGCCACCGTGATTTGTCCGCGCTCATAGTTGTCCCATCGACTGGATTCGGCGAACCATCTGGTTCGGCAACGACCATAGTTCCGAACCATCCGGTTCGGCAAGATAGGATTCGCGGTATGCGCGCGGCAGGCCAGGCAACCCGGGACCGGATCCTCGCGGCCGCCAAAGCGGAATTCGCCGAGTACGGCGTCGCGGGCGCCCGGATCAACCGGATCGCCGCGGCCGCACAGGCCAGCAAGGACCGTCTCTACGCGTACTTCCCCGGGAAGTCGGAGCTCTACGCGGCGGTCACCGAACAGTGGACGCGGCAGACCACCGCCGAGACCGCATTACGCGCGGACGATCTGCCCGGCTACGTCGGCAGACTCTTCGACCATTTCCTGACGCATCCGGAGAACGCCCGGTTACAGGCATGGGCCGATCTCGAGCCCGCCGACGACCGGATCGAACAGGTCCTGCGCCGGACCGTCGACCCCAAACTGGCGGAGATCCGCCGGGCCCAACGGGAGGGCGTGATCTCCGCCGATATCGGGGCGCCGATGTTGCTGCGGATGCTCACCGAACTGGCCCGCACCACAGCCGTGCACGCGGGCCCGGCCGAACGGATAGAGGAGCGGCGTTCCGCCGTGGTCCTCGCCGCGCGCCGCCTGGCCGGTATATCCACGGCACCACCCGACCCGGCCGGCGCGGAAACTCACGCCGAGGCGGCCGGGGCGTCGCCGTAGACGACCAGCCAGATCGACCGGCCGAGCGCGGCCGCCAGCTCCGCATCACTGATCCCGGTCCGGACCGCGAAGGCGGTCGTGATGGAGCGCTCGACCATGGCCGCCAGGACCAGCGCGGTCGCCGCGGGCTCCAGTTCCGGCGCGACGCGGCCGGCCGCCCGGTCCGCTTCCAGACGGATCCGCACCAGATCGACGAAGGTGGCCACCCTGGCCCGCCAGTAGGCGCCCACATCCCGGTCGTAGGCGGCGACCTCGCTCAACGCCAGCAGTAGATAGCGATGCCGCCGGAACCCGGCGATCATCGCGCTCATCGCGCGCCGGACCCCGGCCTCCCGATCGGTGTGCTCGGCGCCCCACCACCGCTCGGCGGCCTCGAACAGATCCGCCGTGGCCAGATCCGCCGTCCGGATCAACAGCCGGCTCTTGTCCGGGAAGTACCGGTAGAAGGTGGACCGGGCCATCTGCGCCGTAGTGGCGATCTTCTGTACCGCGATCTCGGTGAACGGTGTTCCGTCTGCCAGCAGCTCCTCGACCGCGCGCAGGACCCGCCGTTCGAATTCGGCCCGGCGGTCCTCGTCCGGTTTCCGGGCGGACCGCGGGGTCCGGGTCAGCGAGGGCATCCCGCACCCGCCGGATCGCTCGTGCAGTGCAGTGGATATCGGCTCTGGAGGTGCATGGGGCCATTGTGCCCGCCGCGACGTCTGCCGCCGCCCGCCATGGCACCGGCACCGGGTCCCGCTCCGCCGACCCGGTGCCGATCAGCAGGGCCGCCGCAATTCACGGAAAACTGTGCGGGACAGTGCCGCTCAGACGGTTGACAATCCCGCCCGCGGACCGCACCATCAATCGGACATAGTGTCCGAGACGCGATGACCGAGGCGGTACCCATGGCTGACTCCCCCACCGTGGTCGAGCAGGCCGATGCCGTGGTCGTCGGCGCCCGGTGCGCCGGTTCCGCCGCAGCGGCCACCCTCGCCCGCGCGGGCCGCCGGATCATCGCGCTGGACAGCGCCCGGTTCCCCTCCGACACCCTCTCCACTCACCTGCTGTGGCCGGCCGGGGTCGCGGAACTGTCCCGGCTGGGTGCGCTCGAGGCCGTTACCGAACTGGGCGCGCCCCGGCTCACCGAGGCCTACGCGGCCGGTTCCGGATATGCGATCACCAGCGAATTCCCGCAGGTCGACGGGATCGACTACACCCTCTGTGTACGCCGGTCCGGACTCGATCACGCACTGGTGCGCACCGCCCGCGGAGCGGGTGCCGATATTCGTGAGAAATGCCGGGTCACCGAGCTCGTCTGGGACGGTGCGCGCTGCGCCGGGGTCCGCTACACCGACGCCGACGGCCGCCCGGCCGAGATCCGTGCGCCGCTGGTGATCGGCGCGGACGGCCGCCGCAGCACCGTCGCGAAACTCGCCGGCGCCCTCGACCCGTACGAATCCGAGCCCAGCGGCCGCGACTGCTACTTCGCCTACTGGCGCGACGCGTCCAGCGAATGGCGCGGCACCGCCGCCCAATGGCGGGTGGGCACCGATCTGGGTACCGCGTTCCCCTGCGACAACGGCCTGCTGCTGAGCCTGGTGCAGCCACCCGCCGAAGCCGGAAAGTTGCGCCCCGGCGATGCCGAACGCCGCTATCACGCTGCGCTCGAACGAATCCCACCGTTACGCGAACGCCTCCGCGGCTGCGAGCAGATCGGCCGGGTGCGGTCGGCCACCGATATCGTCTCCTACTTCCGACCGGCCGGCGGACCCGGCTGGGCGCTGCCCGGTGACGCCGGGCATTTCAAGGATCCGGTCACCGCCCAGGGCATCCGCGACGCGCTCCACTACGGCCGCCTGCTCGCCGAGGTGGTCGCACCGGTGCTGGACGATCCGGTCCGGCTGGACCGCGCCGTCACCGCGTGGGAACGCCGCCGCGTCCGTGAATGCCGCGAGATCTACCACTGGACCAACCGGCTCGCCCGCGGCACCCAGATGAGCCCCCTGGAAGTGGAGCTGTACCGGACCGCGACCCGAGACCGGGATCTCGGCGCGATCACGACCGGCATCTTCGCCCGCACCCGTCGCCCC
>JABFXT010000824.1 GCA_013361595.1 Nocardia sp.
ACCGGCTGGGCCGGCTGGAAGTGGACGAGCGACTGCGGGTCGTCGGGGTGCCCGGTGTGTACGCCGCCGGCGATACCGCCGCCGCGCCGGCCGGATCGGGACAGCAGGTGTTGCAGTGCTGCCAGCACGCGCTCCAACTCGGTAAATTCGCGGGCCACAACGCCGCCGCCGATCTGCTCGGACTCTCGTCCGTTCCCTTCGCGCCGGCACCGTATGTGACCTGCCTCGACCTCGGTACCGCCGGGGCCCTGTTCACCGAGGGCTGGGGCCGCCGGGTGGTGTCGACCGGGGAGATCGCGAAGGCGCGCAAGCGCAAGGTGAACGAACTGTGGATCTATCCGCCCACCGACGATCCGGCCGAACTGCTGCGGCAGGCCGATTACCGGTTCTCGGTCCGGCAGATCACCGCAGCCGGCGCCTGAACCGGCGGCCCTCACCGCGCGGCGACCAGCTCCCGGTCCGGTACGGCGGCGGTGGGCAGATGCGCCCGCGAGTGCCATGCGATGACCGTGGTTCCCGACAGTGCCACCAGCACCAGTCCGCCGAGCAGTACTGGGTAGCCGGTGGCGGGGCTGAGCAGGCTCAGCAGCGACGGCAACAGGAATCCGAGATAGGCCAGCGCGTAATAGGCTCCGGTGAGTGCGGCCAGTTCGTCCGGTGCGGCCAGCCGCTGTAGTTCGAGCAGACCGGAGACCAGCGCGATACCGTATGCGCACCCCAGGGCCAGCGCCGCGACCAAGGCCAGGACGGGCGAGCGGACGATCGCGGCGAGCACGCTGACCACCAGTCCGGCGGGCAGTACCGACATGGACACCACCACCCCGCGCGCGCTGGTGGTCCGGTCGAGCCGCTTGGCGAAGGGTTGCACCAGCACCCCGACCGCGAGGGTGGCGACCGTGATCGTCGTCGAGTAGATCAGGCCCCATTCGCCGACGCGGTCGCTCACCAACTGCGGCATGACCGCGTAGGCCACCCCGGCCGAGCCGAAGATCCACGGCGCCATCGGCAGCACGACCCGCCGGAAACGCGGATGGCGCAGCCCGGTGAAGCGGCCACCCGTACCCGTACCGGCGGCACGCGTCTCCGGGGTCCGCAGCACCGCGGGCAGCACCGCCGCCGCCAGCAGCATGTGCACGAAGTAGGGCAGGACCATCGGGGCAGGCCCGAACTGGGCGAGCAATCCGGCGACGCCGGCGCCGAATCCGAAGCCGAGGGTCAGCCAGAGCGCGGCCCGCCGGGCTCCCGCCGCCGGGCCGCCGCCGCGTGCGGCGAGCTCGGTGACCCAGGTGGTGCCCACCGCCATGGCGACGGCCACGCCGAATCCGGAGATCAGGCGGCCGGCCGCGATCCAGCCCACGCCGAACACCCCGGCCGCCAACAGTGGACCGGCTGCCAGGGAGGCCACCACCCCGGCGACCGCCACCGGCCGCCGCCCGTACCGCGCCGACAGCGATCCGCTGAGCAACAGGCCCGGCACCAGACCGAATACATAGGCGCCCAGCAGCACGTTCACGGTGAGCGCGGAATAGCCCACGTCCCGGTACATCACCAGCAGCGGCGTGAACTGGTTACCACCCCAGGCGCAGACGAAGATCGCCGCCACGGCGCCGCGCCACGTACCCGGCTTCATCGCCGGTGGGTCCCGTCCAGGTGCGCGCGCAGCGCGGTGGCGAACGCGGCGTCGTCGCCCGATTCGATGATCGCGATCAGTTCACCGTGCTCGCGCAGAACTACGGGGATATGGCCCGGCACCGGTCCCAGGGCGGCCACGTTCATCCGGCGCTGCCGATCGGCCAGGCCGGTGTAGAAGCGGATCAGCAGCGCGTTGTCCCCGGCCGCGACCAGCGTGCGGTGGAAGAGCTCGTCGGCTTCGGCGAAGGCGTTCAGATCTCCGAGCTCGGCGTATCCACGCTGGACCTCCAGCGCGTCCCGCATCCGGGCCAGTGCCGCCGGGACCTTTTCGGGGGTGCGCAGCAGCCGGCGAACGGCCGCAGTCTCGATGGCTTCCCGGGCGTCGAGCACATCTTCGGCCTCGCCCGGCGGGACCGGAGCCACGATGGCACCTCGTTTGGGTACCAGGGTGAGCAGTTCCTCGGCCTGCAACCGGACGAACGCCTCCCGTACCGGTGTCCGGCTGAGCCCGAGCCGTCCGGCGATCTCGGTCTCGCTGAACAGATGACCGCCGGGGAGCTCACCGGAGAGTACGAGTTCCTTGGTGAGTCGGTAGGCCCGGTCGGCCGCACTCTGTCCAGGGGTTTCGGCGGGGAAGGGCGAAGTCTGCACGTCACCCAATGTATCTGATAGATACAACCTTGCATGCAAGCATGCACTCATTGAGCCGGCGCGGATGCGGCCGCCGGCGGGTTCCGACCCGGCGGTACGGTCGGGACGAAGATCGAACAGCCGGCGCGGCCACCGTGCGGACGAACGGACGACGATATGAACGAGGCCTTCTACCTGCCCGATCCGGCGGACCCCGAGCGATTCGTCTCCACCGAGCTCACCCGCGGCCCGTGGTCGCCGGACGCCCAGCACGCCGGACCGCCGTCGGCCCTGCTCGGCCATGTGATCGAACGGTGCGAACCACGACCGGGGTTCCAGGTCGGCCGCGTCGCCGTGGAGATCCTCGGCCCGGTCCCGCTGGCCCCGCTCACCGCGCGCGCACGCCTCGTCCGCCCCGGGCGCAGTGTGGAACTCGTCGAAGCGACGCTCGCCACCGACCGCGGCCCGGTGATGCGCGCGAACGCCTGGCGATTCAAACTGGCCGATCCCGAATTGGAGATCCCCGAACACCTGCTACCGACCGGAGCCCGGCCCGGACCCGATCGGACTCCCGCGCCCGAACCGTTCCCCTCCACCCAGAAGGTGGGCTTCCACACCGGGATCGAATACCGGTACGTCACCGGCTCCTTCCGCGAACCCGGTCCGGCCGTGTGCTGGATCCGCTTGAAATACCCGATCGTCGCGGGTACGACGCCCAGCCCGCTGGAGCGCACCCTCGCCGCCGCCGATTCCGGTAACGGGGTGAGCGCGGTACTCGACTGGGACCGCTACCTGTTCATCAACACCGATCTCACGGTGACCCTGCACCGCCAGCCGGTCGGTGAATGGGTCTGCCTCGACGCCGTCACCCTCCCGCAGCCACACGGGATCGGCCTGGCCGAATCCGCGCTCTTCGACGGGAAGGGCCCGCTGGGCCGCAGCACCCAGACCCTTTTCCTCGGCCCACGCTGACCACCCGCGCGGTCTCCCGCGCGGACCTATCCGTTCGCCGGGGGGCCGGTGTGTTCGATCCGGGCCTTCGCCACAGCCGGTTCGCCGAACTCGCGCCGGACCGCCGCACCCACCCGGTCGTCCGCGCCGGTCGCGAGCAGGTCGATCAGCGCGCCGCGCAGTATCGCGAGCACCCGGGTGCGTTCGGCCCGGCCCGCGTCGGTATCCCGGATACCGGCCGGCTGCGCTGCCGCCAGCACCGCCAGCCAGTCGGCGACGGTTTCCCGGGCGAACTCGGCCCACGGACCGGACGGTTCGACCAGTGACCGGACATAACCCTCCAGCCACAGGGTGAGCAGAGCGCGGCGGGCGGGGGCGGACAACCAGGCCCACAGCGCCGCCGCCACCCGCGGCAGATGATCGGCCGGCGGGTCCGTCGTGGGCATATCGACGGCGGCCAGCACCGCGAGTTCCTCGGTCCGGGCCCGGGCGAGCAGCGCCCGGACCAGGTTCTCCTTGCTGCCGAACAGGTACAGCAGGACCCGTGGACTGGTCCCGATCGCCGCCGCCAGCGGTCGCAGCGACATCTCCGCCAGTCCGTGCGCCAGTACGTACCGATAGGCCGCTTCGAGAAGTTCGGCCTGCCGGGCCGAGGGGGTTGCGTCCGAGTCCGCCATACGTGCATTCTGACACCACTGAAACAGTCGTTTCAGTGGTGGGCAGCCCATGCCGTATCCGGAGGACGGACATGATCGAGACAGACACCGGCGCCCGGCCCGGCCCGGTGATCCGCCCGCTCGGACAGCCGGGCGATCTGGGCTGGATGGTGCAGGCGCACGGTGAGCTCTACGCCACCGAGTTCGGCTGGGACAGCGGCTTCGAAACGCTGGTGGCCCGGATCGTCGCCGGTTACGCGACCGAGCACGACCCCGGCAGCGAGGCCGGGTGGATCGCCACCCTCGACGGCGAACGGGTGGGGTGCGTGCTGTGCACCCGCGCCGACGACGAAACCGCACAACTGCGGATCCTGCTGGTGGACCCGCAAGCCCGCGGGCACGGCCTGGGTGGCCGGCTGGTCGACACCTGCCTGGACTTCGCACGCACCAGCGGCTACCGCAGGATCACCCTCTGGACCAACGATGTGCTCACCGCGGCGCGCCGGATCTACCGGGCCGCCGGATTCGAACTCGACGACGAGTACCGCCATCACAGTTTCGGCCGTGACCTCGTCGGACAGAACTGGTCGCGCGAATTGTGAAGCCGAGCCGGCGGAAAGCACAGGCTCGCGTTCGCGCAGCATCGGCAACGCTAGCGGGGAGGTTCGTGCCCGGCGAACACACGAGTGACGCAGAAGGTACCCGGCAGCTCGTCGGTGTCGGCCTCGTACGGGCCGGCGTCCGTCGGCTGATCTCCCGGACCGACAGTGCCGGGCTCCCACTCGGTGCCACCCACGCTGCGGGTACGACCGGCCGCCGCGGGGACCCCCCACGCACCACCGGGTAGGGCACCCACCGCGACCGCCGGCACGACCGGAGTTCCCGTCCAC
>JABFXT010000427.1 GCA_013361595.1 Nocardia sp.
GGAGGAGATATGGCGGAGTTCACCGGGAAAGTCGCTCTGGTCACCGGCGCGGGATCCGGTATCGGGAAGGCGACGGCGCTGCGGTTGGCGGGAGCGGGCGCGCAGGTGGTGCTCGGCGACGTGGATCTCGGGGCGGTCGAGCGGGTCGCCGGGGAGATCACGGCAGCCGGTGGTACGGCGGCGGCCATCGCCCAGGACACCTCGAAAATCGCCGACCACGAAGCGGCGGTGAATTTCGCGATCGGAACCTTCGGCGCGCTGCATCTGGCCGTGAACAATGCCGGCATCGGGGTGAGTCCGGGGCCCATCGGGGAACTGGATGCCGAGAAATGGCGGCTGCTCATGTCGATCAACTGCGACGGGGTGGTGTACGGGATGAAATACCAGATCCCGGCCATGCTGGCCGCCGGTCCGCACCGGTGCGCCATCGTCAATATGTCCTCGGTGCACGGCACTGTCGCCACCGACGCACCCGGATCCGCGTACACCGCGTCGAAACACGCGGTCCTCGGTATGACGAAGGCCGCCGCGGTGGAGTACGGCGCGACCGGACTGCGGATCAACGCGGTGCAGCCGGGTGTGATCGCCACCCCGCTCACCGAAATGCCTGCCGAGGCCCGGCAATTCCTGGAGAACAAACATCCGTTGAAACGGTTCGGCCGCGCCGACGAGGTCGCCGCGGTGATCGCGTTCCTGCTCTCCGAGGACGCCTCGTTCGTCACCGGATCCGGCTACCTCGTCGACGGCGGGTACACCGCCCTCTGAGCAGGGCCGGTTATTCGTCGGCGGTATCGGGTTCGGGTTTGGGCTGGCGGGTGACGATTCGCAACACCGGTTCCACCACCCGCGCCACGATCGGGCCCAGCGATGCCATCAACAGCACATAGGTCGTTGCCAGGGCGGCGAATTCGTCGGGGACCGCTCCCGCCGCCACCGCCAGACCGGCGATGACGATGGAGAATTCGCCGCGCGCCACCAGTGCGGCGCCGGCCCGGGCGCGACCCAGCCGCGAGGATCCGGCGTGCGCGGCGGCCCACCAACCGGTGGCGATCTTGGTGACGGTGGTGACCACCGCGAGCAGAATCGCCCAGCCCAGGACCGGCGGGATACTGCGCGGATCGGTGGTCAGGCCGAACAGGACGAAGAACATGGCGGCGAACAGATCCCGCAACGGTTCCAGGATCTTGGTCGCGTTGTGCGCGGTGGTATCGGAGATCGCGATGCCCAGCAGGAACGCGCCGACCGCGGCCGAAACCTGCAGTGCGGAGGCCACTCCCGCGATCAGCAGTGCCGAGCCGAGCAGTTTCAGCAGGAAGATCTCGTTGTCGTCGCTGGCGACGATCGCGGAGACGTACTTTCCGTAGCGGAAGGCGACGACGAGCACGACCGTCACCGCGAGCAGGGCGATCCCCAGCGATTGCAGACCCGCCACGAAGCCCAGGCCTGCCAGCACCGCGGTCAGGACCGGCAGATAGGCGGCCATCGCGAGATCCTCGAAGACCAGGATCGACAGGATCACCGGGGTTTCCCGGTTACCGAGCCGGCCCAGATCGTTGAGAACCTTGGCGATGATTCCGGAGGAGGAGATATAGGTGACCCCGGCCATCGCCAGCGCACCGGTGGGGCCGAGCCCCAGCAACAACGCGACCACCACCCCGGGTGTGGTGTTCAGGACCAGGTCGAGCAGACCGGCCATCCAGGATCTTCGCATCCCGGTGAACAGTTCGGCCGCACTGTATTCCAGTCCCAGCAGCAACAGCAGCAGGACCACACCGATCTCGCTGGCGAGATGGATGAACTCGTCGGCCTCGTGTAATTCGAAGAAACCCCCTTCCCCGAATACCAATCCACCCACCAGATACAACGGGATAGGGGACATGCCGATCCGGGCCGCGATGCGTCCGAGCACTCCCAGCCCGAAGAACACCGCCCCCAGCTGGATCATCGCCAGCGTGGTTGCATTCATCGCTACAGGTTCAGCCGTCTTTCAGGATATCCGCGGCACTGTCCAGACCGTCCGAGGTCCCCACCACGATCAATACGTCGCCACCGGTGAACACGAAATCCGGGCCGGGGGCCGGCATCGCCTGACCGGCACGCATCACGGCCACGATGGAGGCCTTGGTCCGGGTGCGCATCCGGGTCTCACCCAGGGTCCGGCCGTCGTAGGGTGAGTTCTCGCTCACCGGCAGCTGCCGGGTGTTCACGCCGTCCATATCCCGGTGTTCGTTGCGCAGCTGGCCGACCAGCTGCGGGGCGCCCAGCAGATTGGCGAGGGTACCGGCCTCCGCCTCGGTCATCGGGATCTGCGTGGTGGCGTCGGGATCGCCGATCCTGGTGAAGATCAGATCGATCGTCCCGTCCTTGTGGTCGACGACCCCGATCCGCCGGCGTACAGCGGTGAGCGGAAAATCCTTGCGTACGCCTATTCCCGGCAAGGGTGTCACTTCGACGTTCACGATGTCACCTTAACTCGACTGCGAGTGTGGACCGATAGCCGCACACACCCTAGCGCTACCCCGTACGCCCGGTCCCGAACCTCGGCGACCCACCGGATCGGCGCCGATCAGCGCGCCCGTTCGGCGGCGATCACGACATGGCGCATGAGCAGCGCCGTGGTGACCGGCCCGACCCCGCCCGGGACCGGGCTCAGCCCGCCCGCGATACCCCGGACCGATTCGGCGTCGACGTCACCGACGATCTTCCCGTCGGCCGATTCATTGGTACCCACATCGATCACCACGGCCCCCGCGCGCACGTTCGCGCCGGTCACCAGCCCGATTCGGCCCGCGGCGGCGACGACGACATCGGCCGCCGCGGTGATCGCCGGCAGATTCGTGGTGCGGGAATGGCAGACGGTGACCGTCGCGTTCTTCGCGAGCAACAGATGCGCCAGTGGTTTGCCGACGACGTTCGACCGCCCGACGACGGCCACATGCCGGCCCTCCAGCGCGACTCCGTGATGCTCGAGCAACTCCACCACCGCTTCGGCGGTGGCCGGGGCGAAACCGGCCGATCCCGCGGCGAGCAGCCCGAGCGACAACGGGCTGACACCGTCGACGTCTTTGGTGGCGGCGATCGCCGGGGACACATCGTCGAGCGTCACCCCGGCGGGCAGCGGGGTCTGCAGCATAATGGCGTCGGTATCGGGGTCGGCGCTGCGCACCGACAGTTCGGTGCGCAGAGTGTCGGCGGAGGCATCGGCGCCGAGATCCACGGTATCGCAATCGATTCCGCGGTTGGCGGCCGATTTCTTCAGCGAGTTCACGTACCAGGCGCTGGCCGGATCGTCGTTGGCGACCACCAGCGCCAGCCGCGGGGCCCGGCCCGCCCGCTCGGTCAGTGTCTTCGCCCGCGCGGTCGTATCCGCGTTGATGGCGGCGGCGAGGTCTTTCCCGGTCAACGATGCGGTATCCACGGATGTCCACCCTAACGGTCCCGGCCGCGCGGACCCCACCCGCGGGCCGCGCGGCGCCGGGCACTAGTGTGTCGGTGGCACCGATACGCCCCGCTGTGCCGTAGCCAGCGGGTTCACGGGACATGTCCCCAATCGGACAGCTGTAAATACCGGGTTCCGGCCGAGACCGGACCTATGGTGGGTTGCCACATACCGCACCCCCGCAAGTTCACAAAACGATCACCCACCTCCACCCGTGGAAAGGTGTCGCCCAAGTGCACAGTCGAAGAGCTCTGCAGTATCTGGTGGCGGTTACCGCCGCCGCGACAAGTATCACGCTCGCCGGTTTCACCGGCGCGCCCGCCCAGGCCAGTCCCGAAACGGACTCCCTCTACAACACCGCGCAGCGTCATTTCACCGACGGCGATTCCGCCGCCGGCCGCGCCGCGCTGCAGGATCTCATCGGTCGCGACCCGACCGATGCCGAGGCGCTGTCCCTGCAGGCGATCTGGTCCCATTACGCGGGCGATCTCCCGGCCCTCAACGATGCGATGGGCCGTTTACGCGCCGTCGACGGCGGGATGGCCGCCGGTACCGACGGCGTCCTGCACGCGGTCAGCGCGGGCATCGCCACTCTCCCCAACCCGATTCCGGCACTGGTCGGGCCCCAGACCGGCATCGTGGTCTTCGGCTTCGGGCTGCTGCCCGACGGGACGCCGCGTCCCGAACTCGTCGAACGACTGCAAGCGGCGTGGCTGCAGGCCATCGCCTCACCGCTCTCGCCGATCGTGGTGAGCGGCAACAATCCCAGCAACGGGATCACCGAGGCCCAGGCCATGGCCGGCTGGCTGATCGGCCGGGGTATCCCCGCCGAGCGGATCCATGTGGAGGACCGGGCCGGTTCGACGGTGCAGAACGCGCTGTTCAGCGCCGATATCCTGCATAACGTGGGCGCCAACAGCGCGGTGGCGGTGACCTCACCGAACCATATCCGGCGGGCGGTGGCGGATCTGTACGTCGCCGGGATCCCGGTGGTGGGTGCCACCACCTCGCTCAACCAACTGGTGTCCCAGTTGCCACCGCCGAGCAAACAGGCCCAGTACAGCATCTATCTCGACGCGACGCGGACGTTCCAGCTCAGCGTCAGCCGCTGACCCATATCGCGCGCGATCACCGCGCCCGGCACCGTTCGCCGGGCGCGGTGATCCGTGTGTCCGGGATGCCGCTCAGACCGTAGCCACGGCCGCCCGGATCCGGGGGGCGGCATCATCGGGTGGGATATCGGCGATGAACGCCCCCATCGCCGATTCGGACCCGGCCAGATATTTGATCTTGTCCGCACCCCGCCTGATC